>JAZOCI010000054.1:0-10968 GCA_045596465.1 Bacteroidales bacterium
TTTTTGGAAAAATGCTGAAAATATATATTATTTCTTTTGGAAAAATGTGTAAAATGTATTATTTTTGCTTTGGAAAAATGCAAATGTTATGTTGGAAAGAAAGATTTCTCGTTATATAGAACACTTTTACGAGGTGAATAAAGGTGCATTGCTTCTCTCGGGAGCGCGTCAGGTCGGCAAGACGTATTCCGTCAGGAGATTTGCGGAAAAGAAATTCAAAAGTTTCATCGAGATTAACTTCGTGGATAATCCAGACGCTGTCGGGATTTTCTCTAATGCAAAAAATAGTAGCGATATTCTGCTTCGTCTTTCCGCTTTTGTAAATCAGCCATTAATTAAGGGGGATACCTTGATTTTTTTTGACGAGGTTCAACTGTGTCCTGAAATTGTGACTGCAATAAAATTTCTCGTCGATGATGGACGCTACAGATATATAATGAGTGGCTCTTTGCTCGGAGTGGAACTTAATAACCTTCGTTCTGTTCCTGTAGGATATATGGAGGTTAAAGAGATGTATCCGTTAGATTTAGAGGAGTTTATGTGGGCGGTCGGCGTTAATGAAGATGTGATTGATTCTTTGAAAAAATCTTGGGAAGAGAAGAAACATGTCGATGATTTTGTTCATAAAAAGATGATGGATGTCTTCCGTCTCTATCTTATCGTTGGTGGTATGCCTGCAGCGGTTATGTCATATAAGGAAAACAATAATTTGCAGGATGTTATGGCAAGTCAGCGTGAGATTATCAGTCTGTATAAGAAAGATATTTCTCAGTATGACGAGAAAAGAAGCCTGAAAATTAAGGAGGTTTTTGATCTGATACCGTCGGAACTTAACTCTAAGAGCAAGAGGTTTTTCATTAAGGATATTAACACTAAGGCGAGAGCGGAGATGTATGAAAATGAGTTCCTTTGGCTGAAGAATGCTGGTGTGGCGATACCAGTGTTTAATGTTGATGAACCAAAGTTGCCTTTGAAGTTGGCGAGTTCAAGGAATCTTTTCAAGCTTTTTTCAAATGACGTGGGACTTCTCGCGTGCCAATATTCTGATGGTATTCAATTGAAAATATTGACAGGCGATGATGCTATTAATCATGGTTCTGTTTATGAAAACGTTGTTGCACAAGAGTTGCTTGCGCATGGTTTCGATGAACTTTATTACTACAACAGCAAGAAGATGGGCGAACTTGATTTTATATTGGAATATGATGGGAATGTTTTCCCTGTTGAGGTGAAGTCTGGCAAGGATTATTCCAGACATCGTGCGTTGAACAATATATTGACGTGTCCGGAATATGATATACCTCAAGCAGTTGTGCTGTGTAATAATAATTTTGAAGTGAAAGACAATGTCATTTATGTTCCAATTTATATGATGATGTTTTTACAAAAAGAAAGTGAGATTGATATGCAATTTCATTTGGATTTGAACGGATTGTAGTATTGTAAATAATGTAAACTCATGATTAGAAAAGCAACACATAACGATATTCCCCGCATCTTGGAGCTTCTCTCGCAAGTGAATGATGTCCACGCTGAAGGTAGGCCCGACTTCTTTATAAAAGGTAAAAGAAAATATAATGAAGAGGATTTGTTAAAAATTATTAACGATGATACTACACCGGTTTTCGTCTGTGAAGGAAATGGCGACATCAAAGGATATGCCTTCTGTGTGATTCAGGATTTGAGTCAGTGCGATAATCTTCGTCCCGACAAAAGTCTTTACATCGACGACATCTGCGTTGACGAGAATTATCGTCGTCATGGAGTGGGGAAGAAGTTGTATGAATATGTGGTTCAGTTCGCTAAGGAAGAAGGTTGTTTCAACATCACATTGAATGTATGGGCGAAGAATCTTAGTGCGCAGGCTTTTTACGAAAGCATGGGAATGAAAGTGCAGAAAGTCTGCATGGAAAAGATACTAATTAACAATTAACAATTGACAATTAATGTAGAGACGTGACATATTACACCTTTAAAATAAACAATATGTAATTGGTGCGTCTCATGACATAATGTAATTGATGCGTCTTCGACGGCAATAGCCAACATCAAAAAAATATTTTCATTTTCTGCTTGTTTTCCATAAAATAAATACTAAATTTGTTGCTCTGAATTGTAAGGTGAAAATTGTTCGATATTTTTTTGAATAATTTTTATCCTTGTTTATTTTAGATTATTTATCAATAAGTTATAAAAAATTACGTTATGACAACTCTTAAAGTTTGCGTTGGCAGTTCATGCCATTTGAAAGGTTCATACGATGTTATTGAAGCCTTTAAGGAAATATTGAAAAAATATGATGTTGAAGACTTAGTTGATCTTCAAGCAAGTTTCTGTCTTGGCTTCTGTGCTAAAGGCGTTACCGTTAAAGCAGAAGGCTTCGATGAACCTACAGTTCAAAAGCTCGGTAAAGACTGTCTCTTTATCCATAACGTAAACAAAGACAACGCAGAAGAACTCTTCGCTAAAGAAGTCTATCCTTTGTTGAACTTATAAGATTAACATAATTTCGTCGTTTTTTTTAATATTTAAATCATGGCGGATTATTTAGAATTTAAAAACGCTAAGTGTAAGGACTGCTACAAATGTGTGCGTGAGTGTCCTGTGAAAGCTATCGAGGTAAAAGACCATCAGGCGCGTATCATCGAGAGCCGTTGTATCTTATGTGGTCATTGTACTTTGATATGTCCGCAGAACGCCAAGATAGTTCACAGCTCGCTTGAAGATGTGAAGCAGATTTTGAGCAGCGGCGCTAAGGTCATCGCGAGTGTGGCACCGTCGTTTCTTTCGAGTTTTGGACTTAAAGATTTTAATGTGTTTAAGATTGCTTTGGCGAAACTCGGTTTCTTCGATGCAGAAGAGACAGCCTACGGCGCGGAAATTGTCACTCAACAATATAAGGCTTTGTTGGAATCGGGTAAGTTCAAGAATTTCATCACTTCGGCTTGCCCTGCTGTATGTCGCCTCATACAAGCTTATTATCCAAAAGCATTGCAGTATCTCGCTCCCGTCGATTCCCCGATGATAGCTCATGCCAAGATGTTAAGAAAACAGCATCCTGACGCTAAAATCATCTTCATCGGACCTTGTATCGCCAAGAAACGCGAGGCTTTGGAAAGTGGCATCATCGATGGCGTCTTGACATTCGACGATATGCAGATATTGTTCCAAGAGAAGAATATAGTCCTTGATGAGATTATCAATATCTCATTAGAAAATAAAAGAACTACAGCTTGTCTGTCAAAGGCTTATCCAATAAGTCACGGTATACTCAAATCATTCCCTGAACTTCCGAAAGGCTACGATTACATGGCTGTCGACGGTCAGGATCGTTGCGTTGATGCTCTTCAGAATATCGACAATCTCGAGAATGTTTTCCTTGAAATGAATATTTGTAAGGACGGCTGCGTAAACGGTCCTTGTAGCCTGAGCGTCAAT
Organism: Bacteroidales bacterium; assembly: GCA_045596465.1. Lineage (GTDB taxonomy): Bacteria > Bacteroidota > Bacteroidia > Bacteroidales > F082 > Limimorpha. The sequence continues at coordinate 3,439 of JAZOCI010000054.1, forward strand.
ATCAAAGGTGGTAGTATCAAAGCTACTTCCGATGTCTTGAAATATTACAAGAACGACATCCGTACTCTGGCTCCACATCAATATGAGGAACATGGCATCGACTTGAACAAGATGTATCCTCGTATCAGAAACAACAGCATGCCGCCTCCGGAACGAGAGATAAAGTCTATCTTGGCTAAAATTGGTAAACATAGCGAAGCCGACGAACTTAACTGCGGAGCCTGCGGTTATGCTACTTGTCGCGACAAGGCTTGGGCTGTGTATAACGGCTACACCGACGCTGAGATATGTCTCCCTTATATGCGTGAACGCGCCGAGTCGCTTTCTTACGAAATCATACAGCATAGCCCTAACGGTATCATCTTGCTCGACTCTGACTTCTATATCCAAGACATTAATAATAAAGGTAGAGAATTGCTCGGCATCCATGATAGCAGCGTTGAGGGTCGTCATGCTAAGGACTTCTTCAACCTCGTAGATTTTATAATAGCTTATAACGAGAAACGTAATGTCAAGGTAGAGAAGATGTTTGTGCCAGCGACAGGTAAATATGTCGATGTCTTGATAACATATCTCAAAGAACAGAATATGCTGTTCGGTATCTTTATCGACGTCTCTAACCAAGTTAATTATGACAATGAAATTAATAAGGTGAAGATGGAGACTCTGAAGACTACCGATGAGGTTATCAAGAAGCAGATGCGTGTGGCGCAGGAGATAGCTTCTCTTCTTGGAGAGACGACGGCGGAGACTAAGGTCGCGCTGCTTAAACTGAAGAAGACACTTTCTGAAGAAAATAACGGAAAAGGAGTTAAGTGATGGAGTTATGCTTGGAATATGGATGTACCTCAGTGAATAAGTTCGGCGAGGAGTTGTGCGGCGACAATGTCGTCAGCATAGTCGATGGCGAATATACTACTTTGGTGCTCGCTGACGGTCTCGGCAGCGGAGTGAAAGCTAACATACTTTCAACTCTTACATCCAAGATTTTGTGCACGATGGCAGCCAATGGCATCAACATAGACGAATGCGTCGAGACATTGATACAGACGCTTCCCGTATGTCAGGTGAGAGGCGTGGCATATTCGACATTCTCTTTGATACACGTCAATAACGAAGGCAAAGGTTTCCTCTATGAATTTGATAACCCGCAAGCCATTTATTATCATAAAGGCAAATGTATCGACTTTGAGAGAGAGAAGCTTGAGATTTTCGAGAAGCCTGTATATAAGTCGGAACTGAATCTTGAAGAGAATGACGTCATATTGGTGATGTCTGACGGCACTATCCACGCGGGAATAGGACAGATCCTAAATTTCGGGTGGGAACGCAAACAAATCATGGAGCATTTAGACAGATGCATAAAACCTACGATGTCGGCAAGAGCAGTGGCATGTCTCCTCACATCGGCATGTAACGATTTGTATTTAGATAAACCTGGCGACGACACTACTGTGGCAGCTGTGAAGATCCGTCCTCGCCTCAATGTCAATATCATGGTAGGCCCTCCTGTCGATAAGGAGAAAGACAACTTCTATGTTGAGCAGTTTCTCGACGGAGCCGACAAGACTATAGTATGTGGAGGAACGAGTTCGCAGATAGTGGCGCGTTACCTCAACAAACCGCTTCGTACAAGCTTCGACTTCCCTGATAAGGACGTGCCGCCGATAGGTTTCATAGAAGGCGTCGATCTTACTACAGAAGGTGTCCTTACTCTGAGACGACTTCTTGAACTGTCAGAGAAATATATATCTATCAACGATTTAACACCAAAGACATTTGTAAAACAAGATGGAGCTTCTCTCTTGGCAAACGTGCTTTTTGAAGAAGCTACACATATAAAATTCTTCGTGGGACAGAGTGTCAATGTGGCGCATCAAGGCTTGCCTATCGACATTACCATGAAGATGAAACTCGTAGAGAAATTGGCGTCTAACATGCGCGCTATGGGAAAAACAGTAACATTGAATTATGATTAATTTAAAGATATGAGTACAAATAAAAGAGTTTTTGACACAAACGTTCAGGTTGTAAAATACAACGTTTTGAAAGAAGTTATCCGCCGTGCTTACGAAGGCGGTTTGGAAGACGCATATTACGAAATCCCAAAGGTGATATGTCCGGGTCCTAAACCTCAAATCCGTTGCTGTATCTATAAAGAAAGAACTATCATCCAAGATAGAATTAAGTTGGCAATGGGTGGTGATAGAAATAATCCGAACCCAGTGGAAGTCATCGACATCGCTTGCGACGAATGTCCAGCAGAAGGCGTCATGGTGACACCTGCATGCCGTGGATGTATGGTTCATGCCTGTCAAGATGTGTGTCCTAAAGGTGCCATCACAATGGTAAACCAACACGCTGTCATCGACAAGGAAAAATGTATCGAATGTGGAAAATGCGCTAAGGCTTGTCCTTATTCAGCTTTGATAGTTCAACATCGTCCTTGTATGGTAAGCTGTAAAGTAAAAGCTATCACTATTGACGAAAATAAGAAAGCTAAGATCGACAACGACAAATGTATCTCATGCGGCGCATGTGTGTATAAATGTCCTTTCGGCGCTATCACAGATAAGTCATACGTTCTTGACATCATCGACATGTTGAAGAAGTCGGAGAACAACACTAAATATAAGGTATATGCCGTCATAGCTCCAGCTATCGTAAGCCAATGCCGTTTCGGTCGTCCTACACAAGTAGTTACAGCAATTCAGAAACTCGGTTTCCATCAGGTTGTAGAAGCTGCTCTCGGCGCCGACATTACCTTATATAACGAAGCATTAGAATGGAAAGAGAAAGGTTTGATGACGACATCATGCTGTCCTTCATACGTGGCATTCATTGAGAAGAACTTCCCTGAGTTGACACAATATATCTCACACTCAGTATCGCCAATGATTTTGACAGCACAGATGATAAAGAAATCAGATCCTACAGCTAAGTGTATCTTCATCGGACCATGTGCTTCAAAGAAATTTGAATTTAAATTGGAAAAGACAGGCGGCGCTATTGACTGCGTGATGTCGTTTGAAGAGTTACAAGCATTCTTGGATGCACGTGGCATCGACACTACAGAATGTGAGGATACTGTATTAGACAATGCATCATTCTACGGAAGAATCTTCGCTAAGTCGGGCGGTATCGTACAAGGTCTCATCGATGTGGCTAAGGACCTCAACGTTGAAGGACTCAGACCTATAGTGATGAGCGGCATTGATGAATGTAGAGCTAATTTGATGAAACTTAAATTCGGTAAGGCAACAGAAAACTTCTTCGAAGGTATGGCATGTGAAGGCGGCTGCTTGAACGGACCGCTCTGTATCACACACAGCCCACGTAATATCGTCGACGTAGACAAATACGGTAATGAAGCAAAAGAGAAAACCGTATACAATTCTGTTAAACTTTATGAAATGACAACAAAAGAATGACAGAGCCTCAAACAGAACCTATCAAAGTTATCAAGACAGTCTTGAGCCGATTGCCTTTGTATTATAACTTCTTACTCGAGAAGAGAAAGGAAGATTATAAATACATCTCATCGACGGTGATTGCCAAGAGTCTGAAGCTTAACAACATTCAGGTGAGGAAGGACTTGGCTTGCGTCAGCAAGCAGTCGGGAAAGCCGAGAATGGGCTTCGAGATAGAGTCGTTGATAGCCGACATAGAAGAGGTTTTAGGATTCAATAATTTAGATGAAGTAGTGTTAGTAGGTGCGGGTCGATTGGGCCGCACCTTACTGAGCTACCAAGGCTTTGCCGATTATAAATTAAATATCGTGGCAGGTTTCGACAACTCTGTGGAACTCGTCGGAGCCAAGGTCAACGAAAAGCCGATACTCCATATCGACAAGCTTACTCCAATCGTGGAACGTCTCAATATTAAAATAGGTATAATTACGGTTCCGAAAGAATCTGCGCAAGAAGTCTGCGACATGATGATTTCAGCGGGAATCAAAGTGATATGGAATTTTGCGCCCGTACATCTCGAGGTTCCAGACGGCATAATAATAAAACACGAAAATTTGGCGGTATCATTGGCATTGCTGACGCAGAAGTTATATGATAAAGAAGTTAAAATTATTGATAATCAATGAACTTTCTTTAAATTTCTTTGTTGAAAAAAACTATAAAAAAATAGATAAAAAAATATCTAATACTGAAAAAATATAGTATATTTGCACTCGCTAAAAAGTAATCATAGCGAAATAGAAAATAAAAAGTAGTAAATCACAGAAAAATAAAAATTCAAAAAAATGGCAACAAAAAACACACGTACAGAATCTGACCTTATCGGTGCACGCGAGATTCCAATGGAAGCTTATTATGGCGTCCAAACAGTTAGAGCAATTGAAAACTTCCCAATCACAGGTATCGGTATCAACCGTTATCCAAATGTTGTGAAATATTTGGGCGTTATCAAAAAAGCAGCTGCTGTTGCTAACTACGAAACAGGTAAAATCAGCAAGGAAATCTACGAAGGTATCGTAAAAGCTTGCGACGATGTTATCGCTGGTAAATACAACGATCAATTCCCAGTTGACGTTATTCAAGGTGGTGCTGGTACTTCAACAAACATGAACGCTAACGAAGTCATCGCTAACGTCGCTTTGAAATATATGGGTCACGAACCAGGTCAATACGAATTCTGTTCACCTAACGACCATGTCAATGGTTCACAATCAACAAACGATGCTTATCCATGTGCAACACGTTTGGCTATCTATGCTGATCACCTCGAAATGATCAAACACTTGGATATGCTTATCGCTTCATTAGAAAGAAAAGCTGAAGAATTTAAAGACGTTATCAAGATGGGTCGTACACAGCTCCAAGACGCTGTTCCGATGACATTAGGTCTTACTTTCAACGCTTTCGCTCAATCAATGAAGAATGAAAAAGAACACCTTCTTAAAGATGCTCAAGAATTCTTGTACGTAAATATGGGTGCAACAGCTATCGGTACAGGTATCTGTTCAACATTAGAATATAGAGAAGCATGTCTCCGCGCTTTACGCGAAATCACAGGTTGGGACATCCAATTATCAAAAGACTTCGTTGAAGCTACATCAGACGCTTCTTCAATGTTAGTTTACTCAAACGCATTGAGAACATTATGTACAAACTTATGTAAAGTATGTAACGACTTACGTTTAATGAGCTCAGGTCCACGCTGCGGTCTTAACGAAATCAACCTCCCAGCAATGCAACCAGGTTCATCAATCATGCCAGGTAAAGTTAACCCAGTTATCCCAGAAGTTGTCAACCAAATCTGCTACCGCGTAGTTGGTAACGATACATGTATCATGCTTGGTGCTAACAACGCTCAGTTAGAGCTCAACGTTATGGAACCAGTTATGGTTTACTGCTTGTTAGAATCAATCGAATTGTTAAAGAACGGCTTCGACGTATTACGTACACTCTGTATCGACGGTATCACAGCTAACAAAGAACGTTGCCGTGAAATGGTTGAAAACAGCGTTGGTATCATCACAGCTTTGGTTCCAGTTATCGGTTACAAAGCTTGTACAAAACTCGCTAAAGAAGCTATCGAAACAGGTAAAGGCGTTATGTCACTCGTAAGAGAACAAGGTTTGTTGACAGAAGAACAAATCGAAGACGCTATGTCAACAGAGAAAATTATTCTCTAATTTTAGATAAATCTCAAAACGGATGGTACCTTTTGGTATCATCCTTTTGTCGTTTTTAAAAGTATAGTTGTAAATCATTCTTTTTATTTGATTTAAATAAAACAACTTTTTATGATTAAAATAAAGAAAGGTATTGATATTCACCTTGTAGGCGAAGCAAAAAAAGAGGTTAAAGATTATATGCCTCAGCTTTTTGCTATCAAACCTCACGATTTTATCGGCGTAGTGCCAAAGCTGCACGTCGCAGAAGGTGATGATGTAAAAGTCGGTACCGTTTTGTTCCACGACAAAAACAGCGAAGGTGTATTCTTCACATCGCCTGCCTCAGGAAAAGTGAAAGCTGTAGTGCGTGGTGAAAAACGTGTCATCTTACAAGTCATTATCGAATCGGACGGTAAATTTGAAACCATCGACTTCGGTAAGGCAGATCCTTCAAAACTCTCTCGTAACGAGATAGTGGAGAAATTAGTTCAAAGCGGAACATGGACAATGCTTCGTCAACGCCCATATTCTACCATAGCAAATCCTCAAGATGAACCAAAATGTATCGCAATATCAATGTTCGATACAGCTCCTTTGGCAGCAGATAACAACTTCATCATCAAAGACCAAATGGAAGCCATCAAAGCCGGCGTCGAGGCTCTCGCCAAACTGACAAACGGCATGGTTTATCTCAACGTCAATTCTTCAGAGACAAAACATGCTCTCGCTTCATTGAACTTCTCTGCAAAGAATGTCACAGTCACAGAGTTCCAAGGTCCTCACCCAGCAGGTAACGTAAGCACTCAGCTTAACGTGCTTTCACCTATCAACAAAGGCGAGACAGTGTGGTATACCTACGCTCAGAATCTTATCGCGATAGGAAATCTCTTCCTCAATGGCGTTTACGACAGCAGCAGGGTAGTGGCTTTCACAGGTTCAGAAGTGAAAGAACCTATGTACTACAGAACAAGAATCGGCGCTGATATGTCGGGATTATATGAAAATATATCATCAGAAAACGTACGTATCATCAGCGGTAACGTCCTGACAGGTAAGAAAATCAATGGCGATAACTTCTTAGGATATTACGACTCACAAGTCACGGTGATTCCAGAGGGCGACCATTATCAACTCTTCGGTTGGTTAGCTCCTAACTTCAAGAAGTTCACCTCGACAAACACCATGGGCGCATCATTATGCAAGAAGAGCAAGAAAGTTCTCGACACCAACCTCAACGGTGGCGTGCGTCCTCTCATCATGACAGGTAACTTCGAGAGAGTGTTCCCATTCGACATCTATCCGATGCAGCTCATCAAGGCTTGTATCATCAAAGACATCGACCAGATGGAAGAACTCGGAATCTATGAAATCGATGCGGAAGACTTCGCACTTTGTGAGGTCATCGACCCATCGAAGACTCCTATCCAACAGATAGTACGCGAGAGTTTAGAAATGCTTCGTAAAGAAATGAACTAATCGAATATCAGTATTATGGGATTACGTAAATTTATAGATAAAATAAAACCTAACTTTGAAGAAGGCGGCAAACTCTATTGCTTCCATTCATTGTTCGGCGCAATGGAGACATTCTTCTACGTTCCTAACAAAGTGACTCTCAACGGTGCACACGTCAGAGACGCTGTCGATATGAAACGTAACATGATTTATGTCCTCATCGCTCTCATTCCTTGCTTCCTCTTCGGAACATGGAACATCGGTTATCAACATTTTCTTTCTCATGGTGAAGTGGCTACCTTCTGGCAGACATTCGGCTACGGATTGCTTAAGGTCATTCCTCTTTACTTAGTGAGTTATATCGTAGGTCTTGGCATCGAAGTCATCTTCGCCCAAGTCAGAAAAGAAGAAGTCAACGAAGGTTTCTTCGTGACAGGTTTCCT
>JAZOCI010000055.1:0-3813 GCA_045596465.1 Bacteroidales bacterium
TGAAGAAGCAATTAAATACATCAATGCGCATCCAGAACAAGAAGTTATTTATATAACAGATTGTCACCCAGCAAATCACAGCTCATTTGTTGAGCTCGGTGGTATCTGGCCTCCACACTGCGTGGAAGGAACACGCGGCGGCGCAATCCATGAGTCGTTCTATACCAAAGTGGAAAATCCAGCTAACCGTCCAGATCCAAATCGTAACATCTTCCGCAAAGGCTGCAAACAAGACGAAGAACAATATTCTGGTTACGAAGCTGTCAACTCAGACGGTGTCGCTTTGAAAGATTACGCTAACAAAGATGTGGTTGTAAGCGGTATCGCGACAGAATATTGTGTATATAACACAGTCAATGAATTTCTTAAGTCAGGACGTAATGTGGAGTTGTTACACGACGCTCTTGGTTATGTCGATTATGAAGGTCACAAGAAGACCATCAAGGATTTAAGAGAGATGGTTACCGTTGTGGAGTAAGATAACGTAGAGACGCGTCAATGATACCTATAAAAATAAACTATATATCATTGATACGTCTCAAAAAAGACAACAAAGAAGGACGAGGTTTTTGCCCCGTCCTTTCTTTGTATCATTTAGCAGCTTTCTTTTCGGCTTTAGCTTTTTGTTTTCTTAACTTCTTCAGTTGCTTGTCGATAGCTTTCTGATGTACTCTCGGGTTGTCACCATGGAACTCGTATTCGTCATAGATATATTCGCTTCTGTCTTCGTTAAAGACGTAAATCAATCTTGCGGTAATGGTGTTGTTATATTGGTTGCGTGTGCAGTCGAACTCGCCATTGACTAAGTAAAAGTCGCGAGTCCTGATCTTAGCCATCGAATATTGATAGCGTACACCTAATTTCAACCTCTCATATAATCTCACTTTTGCCTCTGCTATGATACAGAAATCGTTTAGGTTGTACTTGTCTGCTCCAGTGTAATTTAGGTTTACGTCTGTCAGTTTGCCGTGCTCATATTCCTTCAAGCCGACCATTCTGCCGTATGAGGCACCTATGCCTAATGAATATATTTCTCTATCAGAGAAATAGAATAAAACAGGTACCTCCAAATAATTCAAGTAAATATCATATTCACCAGTTATCACTTCGCCTTGTACCGTGTCGTTATAAAGTCGTCCTTGATGCGAACCTTTCTGATTGAAAGCAACTTCCAAAGAGAAGTCGATGCTGAAGTTGTTTTTTTTATAAATCGGCACTAAGCCTCCGAAACCTGCGTGTAATCCTAATCTCTTGTAGCCGTACGCTTTGTCTCCGTCTACCTGAGAGAGATTCAGCCCTAAAAAGGCTTCACCTTTGACTAATTGTGCCTTTACATCTGTCGAAACCAATGACAGGAAAATACACGTTATTAATATTGTATAAATCTTTTTCATACCTTTATTAACGATATAAATATCATAAAATTATTTCAGACTGCTATTTTTCATGCTGAGACTGATTCTCTTTCTTTCTACATCAACCTCTGTTATTGTAACTCTCACTTTCTGATTGAGTTTCACAATCTCGTTAGGATCTTTGATAAATTGATTCGACATCTGGCTGATATGTACGAGACCGTCTTGATGAACACCTACATCGACGAAGCAGCCGAATGCTGTTATGTTTGTCACAATGCCGACCAACTGCATACCGACTTTCAAATCGTTGATGGTACGTATGTCCTTGTTAAACTCGAACACTTCGAAAGTTTTACGCGGGTCGCGACCTGGTTTCTCAAGCTCGTCGATGATGTCGTTGATAGTCTCAAGTCCGAAGTTCTTGTCGATAAAATCTTTAGGATTTATCTTCGCGATAAGTTCTTTGTTACCAATCAAATCTTTCACCTCGACATTAAGTCGCTTAGCCATTTTTTCCACTATATGATAGCTTTCAGGATGAACAGCGCTCGCGTCTAAAGGCTGTTCCGCGTCGTGGATACGTAAAAATCCAGCGCATTGTTCATAGGCTTTCTCTCCGAGACGAGGCACTTTCAGTAATTGCTTACGACTTTTGAATCCACCGTTTTCATTACGATATTTAACGATATTACTTGCTATCTGAGGACCTACGCCGCTTACGTATGACAGCAGCTGCTCGCTCGCTGAGTTAAGTTCCACACCAACAGCATTGACACAGCTCTCCACAACATGGCCGAGTTCTTCATTCAAAAGCTTCTGATTTACATCATGCTGATATTGACCTACGCCAATAGACTTAGGATCTATCTTAACCAACTCCGCGAGAGGATCCATGAGGCGACGACCGATGCTGACAGCGCCTCTTACCGTGATGTCGTATTCTGGAAATTCATCGCGAGCAACCTTCGATGCTGAATATACCGAAGCGCCGCTTTCATTAACCATGACCGCTATTATGTCGCGATCGAATTTTATGCTTCTTATGAAATCTTCAGTCTCACGTCCAGCTGTGCCGTTGCCGATAGCGATGACTTCAATCTTATAAGCATTGACCAATGAACGAATTTTATTTGTCGCTTGTCGCGTCTCGTTTTGAGGCGGGTGAGGGTAGATGGTTTCGTTATGTAACAAAGCTCCATATTCATTTAAAATCACGACTTTACAACCAGTTCTGAATCCGGGGTCTAAGGCAAGTACGCGTTTCTGTCCTATAGGAGCTGCGAGCAACAATTGTCTTAAATTCTCCGCAAAGACTTTTATCGCAACCTCATCAGCCTTTTCTTTATAGATAGCTCTTATCTCTGTCTCTAACGAAGGTTCTAAAAGTCGCTTCCAAGCATCATCGATGGCGTCTTGTACCAAGTCGGTCGAGGAGTTGTCGGCTTTAACGAAAATATTGTCTAAGGTCTTCAGGGCTTCTTCATCGTTGATTTTCAGTTTCACTTTCAACAAGCCTTCAGCTTCGGCACGAAACATAGCGAGTATACGATGTGAGGGAGCATCGGCAATAGACTCTTTCCAATCGAAATATTGCTGGTAAGTCTTGGCTTCTTCCTCTTTGCCTTTTACTAATGACGAAGAAATGACGCCTTCTTTATGATAGATCTTACGTATGAGATTACGACCTTTGATGTCTTCGGACACCCATTCTGCCATGATGTCACAGGCGCCTTTCAGAGCGTCTTTGGTATTTTCAACGCCTTTTTCTTTGTCGATATATTTCTGGGCGAGACCTTCAACATCATCGCTGTTTTGCGACATTATGAGTTTTGCCAAAGGTTCCAATCCTTTCTGTCGTGCTATCTCTGCTCTCGTCTTACGTTTTGGCTTATATGGAAGATACAAATCCTCAACATCTTGTAAAGTCTTGGCGTTCTTGATACTTGCCTCTAACTCTGGAGTAAGTTTCTCTTGTTCGGCAATCGACTTCAAAACCGACTCTTTACGTTTCTCTAATTCTTCTAATTGCTCCAAGCGTTTCTGTATCGCAGCCACTACTTCCTCGTTCATTGTGTTTGTCATCTCCTTACGATAACGCGCGATGAAAGGAACAGTACAACCTTCACTCAAAAGACGTATCACATTAGAAGCCACAGTCGTCGTCACTGAAAACTCCTTCGCTATCTGATTGCTGAAATCTAATATATCGTTCATAATGTTTTTTTTGTCTGCAAGTCAATGAGTCAACGAGTCAACAAGTTGTTAATTATTAACTATTAACTATTAACTATTAATTCTTCATTATACATTGTTCATTCCCCCAAATCTTCCATGCGGCTTCGGCTTGTTCGTGTAACATTGTCAATCCGTTGAAAGTCGCGGCACCTTTCAAACGTGCTTTTTTCAGGAATAGTGTTTCCGCCGGATTATAAATCAAGTCGATGAAAATATTATT
>JAZOCI010000056.1:0-7964 GCA_045596465.1 Bacteroidales bacterium
TCATCATTTTTCATTCTAATAAAGCTATTACATTTTAAGTTACAAAAGTAAACATTTTCAAAAAAACAAAAAAGAAAAAAATATATAATTCTTTTTAACATTTAAGATTCATTTGTTAATTAATTTTCACAAGAATCGTAAGTAATTATTTGTATAAAACATCCACATTTTAAATTATTTTTCCGAAATTTGTAATTGTTATTTCAACTTGCATTTATGAATAGGATTATCATAATAGGAAACGGCTTTGATTTGGCTCATGGTTTAAAAACAAAATATGAGGATTTTATAAATTGGTATTTTGACGAATGGGTTCAAAAACTAAGAGTATGTCATAAACATAGAGAATCAGATGAGTTGTGTGAATATGTGTCAAAAAACAATCACTGGTATAATGTTTTATATGAAAATTATAATATTATAACAAAACAACCAGATGGAAAAGGTTTAATCTATGCTATAAAGGGTAATCCATACTTTGATTATAAACAATCTCGTTTTTTAGAAAGAATTACAAAATGTATAGAAAAGAACAACTGGGTTGATATAGAAAAAGAATATTACAATTTATTCTCATTAGATTTTGAATCTTCGGATAACGAAAGTATTGCAAAGTTAAACAATGAGTTGGCATTCTTGAAATCTCAATTAATCGCATATCTGAACAATATAGAAAAGGAATTTATTAACGATTCTATGGTAAAAGGTAGCATCAAAGCAAAAATGCTTGAACCAATAAATCCCAGAGATATTTCCGTAAGAGCAAAGATAAAGGTTGATACTTTTAAACACTCTCGCTTAATGCAGTATAATGATACACAATGGAATATTCTATTGAATAAGTACGGGTATAAAGAACCTTTCGATATTATCAATGCAAAAGATAAAAGTTCCTACAAGGAAATTTATCTGCCAAATTCTATTCTACTTCTCAACTTCAACTACACAAGAACCGCAGATTTGTATTTGCCCAATGAAGAAATATTTAAAGTAAATCATATACACGGAGATTTGTCTGATGAAAGTAATATAATTTTCGGTTACGGAGACGAATTGGATGATAATTACAAGAATATATTGAAACAAGATAATAATGAATATCTTAAAAATATCAAATCTATCAATTATCTAAATTCTACAAATTATAGGGAGATGCTGTCATATATAGAGTCTTCTCCATATCAGATTTATATAATGGGACATTCTTGCGGCTTGTCAGACAAGACTTTATTAAACACTTTATTTGAGCATGACAATTGCGTTTCCATAAAACCATTCTATTACATAAATAACGAAGGATTTGATAACTATACAGAAATAGTCCAAAACATATCAAGAAATTTTACAGATATGAAGCTAATGAGAGACAGAGTCGTTAATAAAACTTTTTGTGAAACATTAGAATAAGTATAATTTAGCCATGCTCAACAAATACCTCCATCAATTTTCAAACTTGCATCGCAACAAATTAAAAGGCGAGATTGCTCCGCATAAGCCGATAATGCTTCTGAGCGTAATGGATTTGATAGAAGCTGGTTTCATCACTTCAAACAGAATAGAGTTTTCTGAAATGTTAGAGGAGCGTTTCAAAAGTAACTGGAAGCGTTATGTGAAAACGGATTCGGTGTTTAAGCCTAACGCCGGCACTCCGTTCTGGCATCTGAATTATGAGCCTTTCTGGCGTCTCGTTCCTTTCTGTGGCGGAGAGGAGACTATCGCTCAGTTAAAGAAATCGAATCCTTACTCCTCTGGGACAATACGGAAAAACATCCGTTACGCTGAAATCGACAGCGAACTTTTTGAGCTTATGAAAGATGTGGTTGGAAGGAAGGAACTTCGGATGGTACTTACCAATACCGTACATTGTAATGCTGCGTTTTCAAAAGACTGATGTCATTGTATTATCGTCATTTGGCATAGTATTCCTGTAAAATATTATCGAATATGGTTTTGTATTTTCTTGGCGTAAGAGGACTATGAAGAAAGTTGTAAATTATTTCTATGTATTCCTCATCGGACAGAACTCCTACGACTTGAGGGTTTATAAATGATTTCAATATTCTTTCCTGTGACTCTTCTATAAAGCAATAGTCGAACGGAATGATCGTCTGTAAAGGAAAACTAAAATCATCATCACTCATGTATTTCTTTCCAATGACTTTGTTTGCTTCAAATACGTATGAAGTGATGATGTTGCCTCTCATGTTTCCACCATGCTTAGGCGATAAGATGCCTGAACGTTGCTTGGATGTCGTGAAAACTGCTACAATATTCAAAGTCTCGCTTCTATACAGAGAGATAAGGTATTTAGGTTTATTTGGTGTCGTATATGTGCAGAATCCATATACGATGTTTTTGGCTCTTAACATGTTCTATATCTTGTCGCAAAATTGCATATATTCTAAGGCTTCTTTGTAAACTTCTTCTTTTTCAACATTTCCTGTATTGAGTCTAATCAATGGAATTTGTACGTCAGATTTTCCATCAATGAAACTGATATTTTCTTCTTTGACGATGGCTGACCAAAGTGAATCATTCTTATGCGTAATATCTGAGAGTTCGTCGGCTGTCTTTTTACCATACCTAATTATAATATCGTCGATAATCTCCATTTCATATTGACTGAATGAATCCATTTGACTCATAACTTGGTTTTTGTTTGGTAGTAAAGATTCTACTATATTTTTACCTTCATCGTTTTTGAAGCATTTTACATATCCTGAAAAAGCACCGTTTTTGATTTCATAGACTTCTGGTGCAACAGGACCTCTTTCCCATGCATAATAATCGAACCATGTAAGCGGAAATCCTCTTTGCTCCATAAACTTTTCGTCGATGAGATAAATCAATTTCAGCAGTTTGCGAAGGTTTATATCAAGAATGCTTTGAGCGATATAAGCTATAAGTACGCCGTTTTTGTGTTTGTTTACAGTTAATCCTAAACTCATAAGTTTCATAATTTTGTGCAAATATACAATATTTTCTGTCTGATATTTTGCTTATAGTCAAAACTTTTTGTCATAATTCATTATTTTACGTTTGCTGTACAGAAATTAACATTATTTATTAAAAATCGTTAAGGAAATCTAAAATCAGCATACGTTGTCTGTTTCCTTAATAAATCTTAACATAACTTTCTTAATTTCATTAACATTCACGTGAAAAATTGTTAAAAGCGTAATTTTCCTGTAAAAAAGTCTTGACAAAAGGAATGGGTGTGTTGTAACTTTGCGGGTGAGAATTTATGCCAAAATTTATGATGTTATGAGAAATAGGGATTTAAACAGTAAGAGTTTTATTGATGATGTTAAAAGCATAATCGACAGTGCTCGTCAGAATGCTGTGAGAAGCGTTGATTTTTGTCGCGTGAGAATGTATTGGGACATCGGCAAACGGATATTCGAGGAGGAACAGGATGGTAAAGACAGAGCCGATTATGGCTCATATCTGATTAAGAATCTTGCTAACAAATTGATTCCAGAATATGGCAGCGGTTTTTCTGTAAGGATTTTGGAACAAAGCAGACAATTTTACAGGGTCTATCCGATTGCGAACGCACTGCGTTCGCAATTGAACTGGACTCAATATCGAAAACTTATACAGATTGAAGATCCTGACAAAAGGGAATATTACGAGTTGGAATCTGTCAATAACGGATGGAACGGCAGAGAGATGGAACGACAAATCAACTCTCAACTTTATGAGAGACTGTTGCTTAGTAATGATATGGAAAGTGTTCTTGCTGTGGCTCGCAGGGAACGGATTCCTCAAAGCCCACAGGAAATAATAAAAGAACCGATGGTGCTGGAATTCTTGGGATTGGATCGTAGAGCTGAATATTATGAGAAGGATTTAGAAAGCGCAATCATTTCTCACATTACAGATTTTCTTTTAGAAATGGGAAACGGTTTTTCTTTCGTGGCACGACAAAAAAGGATATTACTTGAAGATGACGAATTTTTTATAGATATGGTTTTCTACAATCGCCTGCTACGTTGCTTTGTCATCATCGAGTTGAAAAACGGAAAGTTGTCTCATCAGGATTTAGGTCAGTTGCAGATGTATGTGAATTATTATGACCGCTGCGAGAAACTTCATGACGAGAATCCTACGATCGGTATCTTGCTCGGAACTTCTAAAAATGACACTGTGGTAAAAATGACACTGCCTGAAGATAACAAGACTATTCTTGCCAATGAATATCAGTTGTATCTGCCGACAAAGTCTCAGTTGATTAAAGAGATAAATAGAGTCAAAATAACAATGAAGGATGAAAATTCTTAATAAATCTTAACATCTTTTTCCTAATTTCATTAACATTTGTGTTAAAAATTGTTAATAGCGTGATTTTGTTGTGAAAAATCCTTGACAAAAGAAAGATGATGTTGTAGTTTTGTGGGTGAGAATTTTACCAAAGTTTATGATGATATGGGAATTTTAATTAAAATTGATGGCGATTATGCCAACTGGATTAAGGATTTAAGTTTACGTTTTAAGCAGAGTCAGATCAAAGCGGCAATCAGAGTCAATAGCGAGATGCTGAGATTCTATTTTAATTTAGGTGCCGATATTGTGAACAAGAAAGCCGAGAGTCGCTGGGGTGATGGTTTCTTTGCTAATTTAAGTCGAGATTTGCAGAATGAATTGCCTGGCGTAAAAGGGTTTTCGGAAACAAATTTAAGATATTCAAAATATTTCTATCTATTATATAATCAAACGCTTACAATTCATCCCCAAGTTGGGGACGAATTTGGTGTTTTTAAGATTCCTTGGGGTCACCACAAATATATCATCGACAAATGTAAGAAAGATACAGACAAGGCTCTTTTCTATGTCAGAAAGACTCTTGAAAACAATTGGTCGCGAAGTGTCTTGCTGAATTTTTTAGACACTGATCTGTATGAGCGACAAGGTAAGGCTGTTAGTAATTTCAAAAATACTTTGCCAGAAGTAAACAGCGATTTGGCGCAACAATTGGTGAAGGATCCTTATTGTTTTGACTTCGCTTCATTGACTGACCGTTATAACGAAAAAGAATTAAAAGATGCTCTCGTTAAAAACATAGAGAATTTCCTCATTGAATTGGGTAACGGTTTCGCTTATATGGGACGGGAATATCGTATTGAAGTCGGCAATAGTGAATTGTTTGCTGATATGATGTTCTACAACACTGTTTTACATTGTTACGTAGTCGTAGAAGTTAAAACAAAAAAATTCGAGCCTTCGTTTTTAGGACAACTTAGCGGTTATGTCTCATGCGCCAATCATGTTTTGAGAAGAGATGGCGATAATCCCACAGTAGGATTGCTGATTTGCAAGGATAAAGATGACGTGATGGCACGCTATGCTCTTGAAGGTTATAAAAATCCGCTTGGTGTTTCAGAGTATGAATTATCGAAGTTGTTCCCTCAAAATTTCAAGGGCACCTTGCCAAGTATCGAAGATCTTGAAAAAGAACTTGAAGATTGAAATCAATATTATCTTCTTAACAAATCTTAACATCTCTTTCTTAATTTCATTAGCATTTGTGATATAATTCTCACAGTTTACTAACATCTGTGTAATCTGAGAAATCTGTGGTTGAAAGAATAAGAATCAGATAAAATAGCAATACGGACTCTATGGAAGTTATTTGCAAAATATTCAGCATTTGCTTCCTAAAATCAACACCTTCTTTTCTCCTTTCGTCGTAGTTCCGAAGATATAATGGTCGTCGCCGTCCTTAAAGCCGAGATGTTTTCTCAACTCCTCAGCCGATAACGGAAAGTTGCGTACTGCGATGCTGGCTTTTTGAGTCACTAAGTCACCGAGTCGCCAAGTCGCCGAGTGTTCGTCACTCTGAGTCTGAGTCAGTGTCTGCATCAGCGTTTTCTTTGTTTTCTTGTTAAAAGGAATAACATTTATCACTTCAAAGGTTCTTCCTGGGAAATCGGCGACCAATTCGTCGGAGGTGTAGAGATGACTATTCCTATGTAACTTCTTGATATTAAATCTTTGCGACAACAACTTAAACGGAGCCGCTTTCATACAAGCCACATTCGGTTCGTAAAGATATTTTCCAATCTCGTCAGCGAAAGTAACATTTGCATTTTGTTCCTCTTCTTCGGTAAAAGAGAACTTCCAATTTTCGTGCAGGTCAACAACTCTCGTAGAGATGCACGGACGTGCGTCTTCTTCAGATAAAGTCTGTTGTCCGTTGTCTGTTGTCCGTTGACATAATACCAACACTTCCTTACATTCATTCCTCACCGCGACGACATGTATCTCCTTAATATTCTTTAACTCTTTCTTGATGACGTCGATGTCGAGCATGGGAGAGAGTTTCACGATGACGGTATTCGTCTTTTCAAATAACAAATCTTGCAGCTCCGCCACATCGGGACTGCAGTCGTGAAGAGAGACCATCTTGCGACCGTATTCGTCTCTGCGAGCAGGATCTAAATAGATGCAATCGACTTCTTCGCATTGCGTCAGGAAATCTTCAGCTTTGGCATTGACGACTTTTATATTTTTCTTTAAGACCTTGAAATTATGTTCAGCCAACTCACAGAGTTCTGCCTGACTCTCAACATAAATCGTCTCATCAAAATTATCCGAGAGAAAAGAAGTGTCGACACCCATTCCGCCAGTGAGGTCGATAAGAGTTCTTTTTCCTCCCACGGATTGATACTGATTTTCACAGATGTTACATTGTGCCTCTTCGTCTCCACTCTGCGTCTCTGCGTCTCTGCTACTTATAGTCCTTTTATATTTTGCTGTCAACTCTGAAGAGCATTGTTCCAAAGATAATCGCTTCGGGAAAAGCAACTCATCGTTCTCCGACCAAGAAGGCAACTTCTTCTTCAGCAGCTGCCTCGCTTGTATCTGTCGTATGACGAATTGTTTATCAATGTCATCTGGAAACTTCGACAAGGCCAACTTATTGACATCATCGTTAAGATGCGCGTTGATAAAATCTTTGGTCAATTCGTAATTCATAATGCGTAATTTATAATTGATGAGACGCATCAATTACATATTATTAATTTTCATTGGTGTAATTGGTACGTCTCTACAATCATTCCTAACTCCTAATTCTTTTCCATTTTGCAAAAATAAACATCGCTGCAAATGTAGCGGCGCCACCGATTATGTAGGCTATCGTCTCATTCATTCTGAATCCTTCTGGCGCGATACAGATGTATGTCGTGACGACGCAGGTCATGAACAAGGCTGGAATCAAAGTCACGAAATAGTTTTTCTTTTCAAGGACGAGATAAACCGTTATCGCCCAGAGCGTGAAGACCGACAAGGTCTGGTTGCACCATGAGAAATAACGCCATATTATCGTGAAGCCGTCGTTGTTCATAATACTGAATATCAACAATCCTAATGATGCCGCGAACAATGGGGCGCAGAGTAACAGTCTCTTCGAGATGCTTTTCTGTTCCATCTTCAACATATCGGCGAGTATAAGTCGAGCCGAACGCATGGCGGTGTCGCCCGATGTTATAGGTGCTGCTATCACGCCGAGTACTGCGAGTATTCCGCCTATCACACCGAGCCAGTCTTTACAAATGAAATCAACGACTTGCGCTGCGGTGAAGTCTGTTCCATGTTGTTCAAAGAAGGCTGTAGCGGCAGCTGCCCATATCAAAGCGACGATGCCTTCTACTATCATAGCACCGTAAAATACAGGGCGTCCGTGTCTTTCGTTTTTTATGCATCGTGCCATGAGAGGCGACTGCGTGGCGTGGAATCCGCTGATGGCTCCGCAAGCGATAGAGATGAACATCATTGGAAATATCGGTCCTGGCTCGTACTTGGTGCCGAAGCCGTTCCACATCTCAGGAAGTGCTGGCTGTTTTATGAAAAGAACGATTAATATTCCTATCGCCATGAACATCAAGGCTCCGCCGAAGATAGGATACAGATTTCCAATGATTTTATCTATCGGCAACAATGTAGCGATGAGATAATAGGCG
>JAZOCI010000057.1:0-3802 GCA_045596465.1 Bacteroidales bacterium
ACGTTTCGGGTTACTTGGATTCTGGTCAGCGAGAATCATATAAGCAGCCGGAATATGATTATCTTCATGGTAAGCCATAACCTCACGAACATTATCATGAAAGACGACTTGAGTTCCGTAGCGAGTCCTCGCACGATTGATAAGTTTCTCGAACACCTTATTAGTATTATGCGCGCCCACTCCTATCCCGTGATGCTTAAACTGCATATCCA
The DNA here is from genome assembly GCA_045596465.1 of Bacteroidales bacterium. Lineage (GTDB taxonomy): Bacteria > Bacteroidota > Bacteroidia > Bacteroidales > F082 > Limimorpha. The sequence goes on from JAZOCI010000057.1 coordinate 213, forward strand.
AACTCAGAACCATCCACTCCCAATTGTTGTAGTGACTTGAAGTCAGAATCACGCTCTTACCTTCATCAAAAAATTTATTAACAACTTCAGGATTCGAACAATGATAACGGCGCATCACATTTTTACGCGACATAGAAATCATCTTCAACATCTCCACACCAAGTTGCGTAAGATGCCAATAATATCTATTCCTGAGTTTTTTTATCGTATTGAAATCAAATTCAGGAAACGATTTTCTAAGATTACCGTCGATTATTTTTTTTCTATAACCTAAGACAACTCTTAATGTCAAATATAAAGGCAAAGCTATTAAATACAACAGACATATCGGTATGATAGACAAAGGATAGAATATCAGATAAAATGCAATTCGTGTTATCATTACGTATAATTTAAGCTGTAAAATTACGATAATTTTCATTCTTTTTTGTATAAAAAATAATAAAATTTTAACGTATTCGATATTTTTTTATTGATTTAATTTTTTTATCTTTGCAATCGTAAAATCAATCATTTTTATTTTTAAAAATTATGGCAAAAGACATTTTAGAAATCAAGCAAGCGCTTGCATCTTATGGAATCAAAGATGCTGAAGAAGTAATTTATAATCCGTCATACGAACAATTATACAAAGACGAAATGAATCCTTCTTTGACAGGATTTGAGAAAGGTGTTGAAACAGAACTAGGTGCAGTCAATGTTATGACTGGTATTTACACAGGACGTTCTCCTAAAGACAAATATTTCGTCATGGACGAAGTGAGTCGCGACACTGTCTGGTGGACTTCAGAAGAATATAAAAACGACAACAAACCAGTCACTCCTGAAGTATGGAACGAATTAAAGCAAGTCGCTGTCAACCAATTATCAAACAAGAAACTTTATGTCATGGACGGTTATGCAGGTGCTAACGAAAACACACGTCTCAAGATTCGTTTCATCATGGAAGTTGCATGGCAAGCTCATTTCGTGAAGAATATGTTTATCCGTCCTACAGAAGAGGAACTCGCCAACTTCGGTGAACCAGACTTCGTAGTTTACACAGCATCAAAGGCAAAAGTAGAAAATTATAAGGAATTAGGTCTCAACTCAGAGACAGCTGTCGTTTTCAACTTAAAAGAAAAAGCACAGATCATTTTGAACACATGGTACGGCGGCGAGATGAAAAAAGGTATGTTCTCTATCATGAACTACTTATTACCATTGAAGGGCATCGCTTCGATGCACTGCTCAGCCAACACCAACGAAAAAGGCGAGACAGCTATTTTCTTCGGACTTTCAGGAACAGGCAAGACCACTTTATCAACAGATCCTAAGAGAGCTTTGATTGGCGACGACGAACACGGCTGGGACGACGACGGCATCTTCAACTTCGAAGGCGGTTGCTACGCTAAGGTCATCAACCTCGACAAAGAAAGCGAACCAGACATCTACAACGCTATCAAGAGAGATGCTTTGTTAGAAAACGTCACCGTTGACGAAAACGGCAAAATCGACTTCAAAGACAAGAGCGTCACAGAAAACACACGCGTCTCCTACCCTATCTATCACATCGACAATATTGTAAAACCTGTATCTAAAGCTCCAGATGCCAAGAAAGTCATCTTCTTGTCAGCCGACGCTTTCGGAGTCTTGCCTCCAGTATCAATCCTCACACCTGAACAGACAAAATACTATTTCTTGTCGGGCTTCACAGCAAAATTAGCAGGTACAGAACGTGGCATCACAGAACCTACTCCAACATTCTCAGCATGTTTCGGCGCAGCATTCCTTTCATTGCACCCAACAAAATACGCTGAAGAATTAGTGAAGAAAATGGAGAAAGTCGGTGCTACAGCTTATTTGGTCAACACAGGCTGGAACGGCACAGGCAAACGTATCTCTATTAAAGACACACGTGCTATCATCGACGCAATCTTAGACGGTTCTATCGACAAGGCTGAAACTAAGAACATTCCATACTTTGATTTCAAAGTTCCAACATCATTGCCAGGCGTAAATCCAGACATTCTCGATCCACGCGACACCTACGCCACAGCAGAAGAATGGAATGTGAAAGCAGAAGACTTGTCAAGCCGTTTCATCAAGAACTTCGACAAGTTCACCAACAACGAAGCTGGCAAAGCTTTAGTTGCAGCAGGACCTAAACTTTAAAACATAAAATCTGAGAAATTGAAATTTTTCTCAGGTTTTCTGTTTTTCAATTTCTCAAGTTAAAAAAAGTCGTTCAGTATTTCTGAGCGACTTTTATCTTAATAATAATTAACAACTATTTCATAATTTCATTAAGAATTATGTTAAAAATTGTTAATAGCATAATTTCCCTTATCAAATCACTTGACAAAAAATTGTTAAATATCGTATTTTTGTTGAGATAACATTTTTATTTGATAGAATTAATACTATCTTTGCAAAGATTTGAAGGGAGGAACAGTGGAGAAGCTAAAAACCAAAACTGTGATTAAAATACTGGAAGATGACGGTTGGTATTTTGTCAGACAGAAAGGAAGTCATCGACAATACAAACATCCGACTAAGAAAGGAACAGTAACAATTAATGGAAAAATGAACGAGACCCAAGATCAAGAGTTATTAATAAGTATATTCAAACAAGCAGGATTAAGATAAATCATGAAAAAGATCATTGTCAATATTGTATGGAACGACAATTACGGAGCATATTCCGAAGACATTCTAGGATGCGTGGCAACCCATTCTACAATTGAAGGTGTTAAAGAAGCTTTTCGTTCTGCCTTAGAGTTTCATATTGAAGGTTCTGAGATCGAAGAACTACCTGATTGTTTAAAGGAAGAATACGAGTTGGAATTTGAATTAGCAGTATCGGCATTACTCCATCATTATGATAAGATATTAACGAGAGCTGCAATCAGTCGTGTTACAGGTATTAACCAGCGGCAACTTGGACATTATCTTAGCGGTTATAGAAATCCACGCCGTGACAAACGCGATATAATCGTTGCTGGTCTTCACAAAATCGGCAATGAGCTTTTAAATGTGAAGTAAATTATTTTGTATCCTTCGGATGTAAAGAGTCTACGGTCAACAGACTTTTCCAATATATAATAAAAGCTGCCGTTTATTTAACAGCAGCTTTCATTTTCAATTTTAATTTTCAATTAGTTAAGCATCACTGGCATCAAGAGCATCAAGATGTCTTCATCTGCATTTTGATTATCGACAGGTGTAATGAGACCTGCTCTGTTAGGAGCCGACATTTCCAACAAGACTTCAGTCTGGCTGAGGTTACCCAACATCTCTTGGAAGAAACGCGAGTTGAATCCGATTTCCATGTCATCACCTTCATAATTACATGAAAGTCTTTCTTTTGCCTCGTTGTAGTAATCTAAGTCTTCAGCTGTCAAAACAAGTTCTTGACCTGTTATCTTGAAACGAATCTGGTGAGTTGCCTTGCTTGAGAAGATAGCCACACGACGAATTGCCGAGAGTAACAACTGACGGTCGATAGTCAATTTGTTAGGATTCAATTGTGGGATAACTGCATTATAATTAGGATACTTGCCATCAATAAGACGACAAACGAGTTTGAATCCCGACATTGTGAAAGAAGC
>JAZOCI010000058.1:0-10433 GCA_045596465.1 Bacteroidales bacterium
AACAACAAGAACAACAAGAACAACAGCAAAGTCAAGATAATCAGCAAAATCACGATAATCAGCAAGAACAAGACAATAAGCAGAAACAACAGCAGATGTCAAAAGAAGATGCGGAACGAATGTTAAAAGCTCTTGAAAATCAAGAGAAAGAAACGATGGAAAATATGAACGACAAAAAAGCTGCGCAAATGCAAAAAAGAAAGTCTCAAAAAGATTGGTAATATTAAATAAGGTTTTATTTTTGCAAACTAAAATTCGGATAATGAAAACTAAACTTCTATATATCATCGCCTTTTTATTTGTTTCGATATATTCAATTGAAGCACAGACAGATATAACATTCAGGACTATCTGTAAAAAACAAGTTGCCGTTGGAGAACAATTTCAAGTATCTTACGAATTGAATGGCGACGGAAAAGATTTCAAATCGCCGAACTTCACAAATTTTGAGATTATCGGAGGACCGTTCACATCAACAAGTTCGAGCGTTCAAATCATAAATGGCTCTGTTTCAAGAACCAATACACAAACATTCTCATTTCATCTCAGAGCGATAAAAGAAGGAACATTCACGATACCATCAGCATCAATTACGGTAGACAGAAAAAAGATAACCAGCGAGCCTTGTGAGATAAATGTCACTGTATCTTCTTCAGGTTCTACAAGTTACAATAACAGTACCAACAACAACATCGGAAATAAGGAAGTCTTTCTCAAGGCGACGCCAAACAAGAAGAAAGTTTATCAAGGAGAGCAAATTCTGTTGACATACAACATTTATTACACCATACCCATTTCGCAGCTATCAGTATCCAAATCACCTTCATATTCAGGATTTTGGACAAAAGACATCACCAACAACGACGGTTCTTTACAGCAGTCATCGACGATAATAGACGGACAACAATACAATGTTGCCACGATAAAAGAGATTGTATTATTCCCACAAAAAGCAGGAAATCTCACTATTGACCCATTAGATCTCTCCTGTTTGGCACAAATCAGGCAACAACGCCAACGCTCAAACACTTACGACCCTTTTGAAGATTTCTTCAGCGACGTAATGGGAAGTTCTTATACAAACGTCAGGAAAGACATTAAATCACAGCCTATTACGATTGAAGTCGAGCCCTTGCCGACGACGAACAAGCCAAGCAACTTCAAAGGAGCGGTCGGACAATTCACATTCACATCAAAAATCGACAAGAACGAGTTAAAAGTCAATGAGGCATTTACCTTAACTCTGACAATATCAGGCAAAGGAAACATCGAGTTGTTGGAATTGCCGAAACCGGTTTTCCCACCTGACTTTGAAGTTTACGATCCAAAGATAAGCACGACAGTCAAAGACAATGCGTTGGGAATTTATGGTAGCAAGAAAGCCGAATATATCATAATACCAAGAGTATCAGGAGATTTCACCTTAGAAGACATTGAGTTTTCATATTTCAATCCATCGTTGAAAAAATATGAAACCTTAAAATCAGACATACACTCGATACAAGTTCAAAAAGGAGAAAGCAACGCAAACTCAGCGATTTATACACCTGGACAAGCCGATGTAAAATATTTAGGTAGCGACATCCATCATATTGACATGAACAACAACGACTTAAATATCACGGGTACACTATTTTTCATGTCGCCGGCTTACATCATCATAATCATAGCAATGCTATTAGCATTTATAGCCTCACTTGTAACTTACAAAAAAGTAAGCAAATTCAACAAGAACCAAGTTTTAGTCAAGAACAAGCAAGCTACCAAAATAGCGAAGAAGCGTTTAAACAATGCTTATAACTATCTAATTACCAACAATCAGAACAGTTTTTACGAAGAATTTTCACAAGCGTTATGGGGATACATCTCCGACAAGTTGAACATATCACGTTCACAGTTGTCGATGGATAGCGTAAAAGAAATCATGTTAAGCAAGGAAGTATCGGAAGATATTGTAAATGAATTCGTTGAGTTATTAAACAACTGTGAATTTGCCAGATTTGCTCCAGGAGATGCAAGCAAAAAGATGGACGAACTTTATCAAAAAGGAATCGAATTGATAACCAAAGCAGAAAAACTTTTAAAATAAGGGACATGAAAGCAATCAGATATATATCAAGAATCGTATTCATACTTATCATAGGACACACTTTCACTTTTGAGGCAAAAGCACAAAAACCGGAAGAGTTGCTGACAAGAGCAAATTATTTGTATAACGAAAGTGCATACGACTCAGCCTTAACACTTTACAAAGACATAATAGACCAAGGATATTCGTCGGCAACCTTATATTATAATTTAGGTAACACATATTACAAGTTAAGGAATTATCCGTTAGCCATTTATTACTACGAGAAATCGTTGAAATTGGAGCCCAATAATACAGACACCAAACACAATATAGAAATAGCGCAATTATTTTTAACCGACAAAATTGAAGCCGTCCCAGAATTATTTATAAAAACGTGGTGGAAGAATTTAAGCAACACATTCACCATCAATATTTGGGCTGCTATCACATTGATATTGTTAGGGATTTCGCTTATTTGCATATTTTTCTACATAACAGCGAAGACAAGAATGTTGAAAAAGAGCATGTTTTTATTCGGAATAACGGTAGTTATTATCACGGCAATAAGTTTCAGCATAACAGCAAAGAAATATAACTACATAAGAACCAATAACGAAGGTATTATTATCATGCCAACCATCACAATAAAAAGTTCGCCTTCACAATCGAGTGTCGATTTATTTGTACTTCATGAAGGAGCGAAGGTAAAAATCTTGGATAATACCGACAATTGGGAGAAAATAAAGATTGCCAATGGCAGTATAGGCTGGTTGCCATCATCAGCTGTGATAAAATATTAACGCAAACGGCATAAAATCTACGTTTAACGCACAATCACTTGTGATTATCAAGTGATTAATTATCTCATTTTATCTGCTTGAAAAAATATTATTTTTTTCTAAAAATAACTTGCAGGAAATCAAAAATTATAGTAATTTAGCACCCTTAATTAATGAATTTAAATCAGTAATAAATACTAAATTAAGTGATATGAGAAAAAAGTTTTTACCAATTAGTTTGCTTTTGACAATCATCATCTTAGCGCAAACAAATTTTGTAGTTAATGCTAACGGCGGTTCTGGAAAATACATTCCAAGAACATCTGGACAAGCAACTGCGCAATCATTTATGAAGAGCATCCGTGCAAACCAAGAGACAGGCTTAATAGATCCTGCATGGTTGGTTTCATCAAAAAAATCACAATCAAGAAATGCTGAAAGTTTAAATTGGACATCATTAGGACCTGACAACTACGGTTCATTGACAAGAGGTATTGTTTACGACAAGAACGATGCTACAAATAAAACTATCTATATTGGAACAATGGGTGGTGGTGTATTTCAATCAGTGAATGGTGGTATTACATGGAAAGCTATCAGCAACAATATGATGATTAGTTGCATCACACAAACAGAAGATGGTTCTATCTATGTTGGTACAGGTGATGGCCGTGGTTCTCACGACGTTAACGGATTATCTGTATTAAATTATGCAACAAGTTTCGTTGGTAGCGGTGTTTACAAATTAGGTTCAGAAGAACCGATTTCAGGCACAGAAGAATTAGAATTTGTCAACGACATCGCTTCATTTGGCAACATAATTTACATAGCATCAAACAAAGGTTTGTATCGCTATGAAAACAACGCGTTGACAGCTCTTGTTGAAGAAACAGAAGTTTACGGTGTTGAAGCATGTCCTAACGGTGCCGTTTTAGCAGTTGTTGGCAACGACGTATATTTCTTCAACGGTGAAGGTGAAGAATATGAAATCTTAACATCAGGTGAGGAAGGCAAATTACCAAAAGGTGAAACTTACAAAATCATTGCTGTATCTCCATCAGATCACAATTACATGTATGTCAGCTATTTATCAAAAACAAATGGAACCGGCAACATCTATTTCACAAGCGATCATGGCAAGACATGGCAGATAGCTTATACTGCTACAGCGATGTACGACATTTATGGCACACGCGGTTTATTCGACAATGCAATGGTTGTTTATCCAAACAATCCGAAAAAAGTTTTAATTGGCGGTCTCAACTTGTGGGTCATGAGAGATGAATTCGGCGAAGGCATCTTCAGAGTAGAATGTATCTCTGATGGAAACGGAACCCAAATCTCACAATCTGGCGGTACATTCTTCTATAACTACAAATACGTTCATTCAGGAATCCAATCTATCGCATTCAGCCCTTCAAATGCAAACGAATTTTTTGTTGGAACAGAAGGTGGCGTCTTCAAAGGTTCATTTTCAAACAACACATATTTGTACGAAGGTGCAAACCGTTACTTCGAAACAGCTGAAAATCACACTTCTGTAGCAAGAATGTTCAACGTTGCTATGGCAGGTGAAGAAAGCAGAGTATTGGGTGGCAGTTTAGATCACGGAACAATTCACGTCTTAGGTCAAAAAGATTTAAACAACGAATCAACAGGTAGCGCTATATTCCCTAATGATGTTGCCACAACAGATGCTGCTGCAACATACGGCGCTTTCGACTTCACAAAAGCAGGCGGTCCTTGTGCTATCTCAACAATTAACGACAGAGTTGTATTTGTTACAACAACCGGTAGCTTCAGCGTAGGTACACCTTTATTCAGATCTGAAAGAAACGGTGAAGACTACGACAAAGAAAACTTCACTTACTCTGCAACAGAACAATCTTCACCAGAAGGTGGAAGCGGACTATTCCTCGAAAATAGAAATGCTTTCAGAACTCCTATCGCATTGTTCGAAAACTATAACGACCAATATTCAAAAGATATAATCAACTATATAGCAAAAGAAGACCTTAAAGCTAATGAAACCATTACCGTTCATAGTGAAAATGGAAATCACCCAGACGTCGGAGGCGGATATCCTTTTGAATACACTTTAAAACAAGACGTTGCCGCCGGTGATACCATTGAAGTTTATGACATCATCTCATCCACATTCTTAGTTGCTGTAGAAGGCAAAGTCGTCATGACAAGAGAAGCTCTTAAAATCAACAAGAAAGTTGATTGGTGGACAATAGCAAACATCGCAGGTATTCCAAGCGCACTCACAATATCATCAGACGGCGACTTGGCTTATGTTGGTACTGTTAGTGGCAAACTCTATAGAATCGAAGGTATTTCAAAAGCCGTCACAAAAGAATTGGCTACAGATTCTTTAAAGACTATTGTGTCAACAGAAATCGATTCAAAAGTATTCAACGGACAAGCTATCACAAGCGTAGCTATCAATCCTAACAATCATAAGAACATAATCGTAACATTAGGTAACTACGGCAATGAAAACTACGTCTTTGTTTCAAATGACGGTTCTTCATTCTCTCCAGTCCAAAATTTACCTAAGGTTCCAGCTTACTCAAGTTTGATAGAAAACACAAGCGGACTCGTGATGATAGGAACAGAAATCGGTCTGTTTACCTCAAGTGATATGACAAGTTGGCAAGCCGACGAGACTATCAAAGACGTTCCTGTAATGGAAATCAAACAACAATTGTTGAGAGACCACGATGTAAAATATATAAATCTCGTTGACGAAGTAGGCGATGTAACAACTTATGGATATGCAGGAATTTCAAATCAAGATATAATCTACATAGCTACTTATGGTAAAGGTTTATTCAGATGCAATAATTTCAGAACAAAAGATGGAGAAAGCATCATAGAAAATACTTCATCAGCAAAATCATTAGAAATGAGTATCTATCCTAACCCGATCGTAAGCGAAGCGACAATCAGCTTCAATGTTGAAGAAACAGCGAGAGTTTCATATCAAATCTATGACTTATCTGGTCGCATGGTTCAAAACGCAACATTAGGAACATACGGTCAAGGTTCTCATACAGCAAACTTCAACGTAAATGGTCTTTCAGCAGGAACATATATCGTTAAAGTACAAGCTGGAACAGTATCCAACGTTTCAAAGATTTTGGTTCACTAATAAATATTAACACAAAACTAAAAAGAGCATCGAAGATTTTCGGTGCTCTTTTTTTATTCATCAATTTCTAAAAGGTTTTCTATCTGAAAGGCTTTTCTATCTGATAATACTTAGACTCGCCATAAGCAGAACAAGGTCTGCCTGTTCTACATGAGGATAATGAGACTCCTAAAAGAAACACTACAATCAATAAATAAACGATTTTTTTCATTATTAAATTATTTTTAAATATTTCAAATTTTCATAATACAAATTAACGATTTTTTATTGATATTTGTATGCTAATTTTAAAATAAATTTCAATGGCTTTTGTAAGGAAACCCGATATTGAAGAAAGATGGTACGAAGCACTGAAAGATGAGTTTGCCTCTCCATATTTTGCCGAAATAAAATCATTTCTCATAGAAGAGAAGAAAAAGCATATCGTTTATCCGCCGTCACCTCTTATATTTAACGCTTTCAATCTCACTCCTTTCGATAATGTCAAAGTCGTTATTTTAGGACAAGACCCATATCATAACGTAGGACAAGCTCATGGTTTGGCATTTTCCGTCCCAGACGGAATACAGAAGCCTCCAAGTCTGCAAAATATCTTTAAGGAATTAAATCGGGATTTGGGCATTCCTATTCCTGCAAACGGCAATCTTGGAAAATGGGCAAAAGAAGGCGTATTACTTCTGAATGCGTCACTCACAGTGAGAGCACATGAAGCAGCTTCCCACGCTAAAATCGGCTGGCAACGCTTCACCGACGCAGCCATAAAAGCATTGTCTGACAAAAAACAAAATCTCGTATTCATACTCTGGGGAAACTATGCCATCGCTAAAGAAAACCTCATAGACCACAACAAACATCTTATACTTAAAACTGTACACCCTTCTCCCCTATCCGCATCACGCGGTTTCTTCGGATGCCACCATTTCTCTAAAACAAACGAATATCTAATAAATCATAATATCAAACCTATCAACTGGAGTCTTTGATGGCTAATGGCTAAAGACTAATGGCTAATGACTAATGACTAAAGACTAATGACTAAAGACTAAAGAATAAAGAATAAAGACTAAAGAATAATGACTAAAGAATAATGACTAAAGAATAAAGACTAAAGGTATAATAAGAATTAATAATAGAAATATGAAAGACTTAGTATTTGCAACACATAACGCTCATAAATTAGAAGAGCTTCGTGCTATCTTAAAAGATTTTAACATCTTGGGACTTCACGATATCAGCTGTCATGAAGACATCGTTGAAGATGGAGAGACCTTAAACGACAACGCCATCATCAAGGCTAATTACGTGACAGAGAATTATCATATCGACTGTTTCGCTGATGACACCGGATTGGAAGTCGATGCCTTAGACGGCGCACCTGGCGTTTATTCAGCCCGTTACGCTGGCGAAGGCTGTTCTTACCAAGATAATGTTAATAAACTTTTAGAAGCATTGAAAGGAGTTAAAAACCGTAAGGCTCGTTTCAAGACAGTGATAGCCCTTAACCTTAACGGCAAACAATATCTCTTCGAAGGTAAAGTTGAAGGCGTCATCACTGAAGAACAACACGGAGGAAAAGGCTTCGGCTACGACCCTATCTTTTTACCCGACGGCTTCGACCAGACTTTCGCCGAAATGCCGATGGAAGTGAAAAATCAAATATCACACAGAGGAAGAGCCACACAGAAACTCGTGGAGTTCTTGAAAGGATAAGACTCTGAGACACAGAGTCACCGGAAACCATAAAATAAGGGAGTTAAAATTCTTAATTTCCTTTATTTTCCGATATTAGATAGATTTAGAAATATAAATAGATATTGTGAAATAAAATTAGGAACCGATTAATTCTTCATATAACGCATTAACTCCAAACCACCAATACTTGGTTTTTTCTACTTCCAATTTTGAATAGACCAAAGAATTATAAACCATTCTAATGGCAGAAACTTCATCATTAGCCAAACCATTCTCAATAAGACGATTTGCTAATTGAGCCACTTTGTTTGGCAAAAGAAGATACACGTTCTCTTGACATATCTTGATTTGTTTCATATATTCACCTCCTTATATCCAATAAATGTAAGACATTTTAAAGACTCATCTGTATGAAACAATATCTGGTCAACAAGTTTATATGTCTTCAACCTTTTAATCAATTCAGATTTACTTATTATTCCTGATTCGTACAAGTTGAAACTGAGATATACATTATCATTAGCCACAGGTCCTTTGACAATGTCATAATTATGTTCATAATTAATAAATGTTCTGTTATGATGCACAAAATCAACCCATGAATCGTTAGCAGAACGAAATGTTCTAACATTTAATTCCTTTGATGGTGAATAATCATAAATATTTATATAACCGACTTTAGCATCTCGATTACCTATTCTTAGTTTCACCCATCTTAAAGCTTGAGTAATATCAGTTGTTGTATAAAAACCTTTACCAAAGTCCAAAGTTCTACTTGGTTCAACGATTTTAGGCTTCATAACAATTTCCGTACTTCCATGATATAGTTTCATAATTTATGGTTTTTAAGATATTCAACGATCTCATAATAAATTGACTCAGCACTTTGTGTATGTAATATTTCATAATGTTCAAGAAGAAAAATTATCACACCACGTTCCTCAAACATACGTTGAACATCAAGACCATTCTGTTGTGTCTTATGCTTATATTGTTCTATACAAAACGCTACGAACTCTAATCTTTCAAAAAGTTCTGTCTTCTTCATTATGATAATATTTCCTGCAAATATAACAAATTAATGAAAAGTTATCATCACGATTCTTCATAATAATACGAATAGTCGATGCCTTTCATAAAGATTTCCCTATCGTTGATCTTATTCGTCAAGGCGTTTTCTACCAAGCGTTTTATCTCTGTTCCATCGACGGGACTTATGCTCATCGCGTTAAGATAGCTGAAGACATTTCATGCTTCCCACTTCAAGGCTATCCAATAAGCCACTTTCAAACAAAGTATAAGCCTTCTTCTTGCTCTGGCCGTCAATGGTGTTGTCGCTGTATAGAAACCAGTCGAGGAATTCATTTGAGCGAGTGTTTGGAAAATTCTTTGCCAAGGCGATAACACCATCACTATCGAGAGTATCTGCAAGACGTTTTCTAATTGAAATTTTACTCATAATTTTGATTTTTTTGGTTAATAAATAAAGTAATAGAGACGCAAGATTTTGCGTCTCTACTATATAATTAACTTCTTACAAAGATAAGAAATTCTTCAATACGTTGATAGCTTTTTCAATGCCATCGACATTTTTTCCGCCTGCTGTAGCGAGTGTCTTCTGACCGCCACCACCGCCCTGAATTTCTTTGGCAGCTTCTCTGATCATTGCGCCTGCGTCCCACTTACGTTCATCGACTAACGACTGAGGTATCATCACGCATAATGCTGGCTTAGCTTCAAAAATACCGCCCATCATCAAGATAGCTTCCGCATCTAATTCCTTGACAGAAGTAGCGATGGTTCTCATCTGATTTACGTCGGCTTCAACTCTCGCAACAATCAACTTACGACCTTCGTAATCGACAGCTGTATTGTAGATGCTACGTGCTTCAGCGACGGCTTTGTCGTGCATCATCTGCTCTACTTTCTTCTGTAACATCTGATTTTGTGCGTTGAGATTTTCTATCGCCTTAATCAAGTCGCCCGATGTCTTGACGATTTCTTTTATCTTGCTTATCTGTTCAATCTGATGATCCAAATAGTTCATCACTTCCTCACCTGTTACAGCTTCGATACGACGTACGCCAGCAGCGATGGCACCTTCTGATAAAATCTTGAAAGAACCGATGCGACCTGTCGATGCGATGTGTGTACCGCCACAAAGTTCAACAGAATAATCTTTATCGAAGGCAACGACTCTCACATGGTCGCCGTATTTCTCTCCGAACAAAGCCATAGCTCCCATATTCTTAGCTTCTTCGATAGGAACGTTTTCGTATGTGTTGTTCAAAATATCTTCTCTGATCTTCTCATTGACGATGCGCTCAACTTCCTTAATCTCTTCGTCTGTCATCTTTGAGAAATGGCTGAAGTCGAAACGTAATCTCTCGTCATTTACCAACGAACCTTTTTGTTCGACGTGGTTGCCGAGAACCTGACGCAATGCGGCATGCATCAAGTGAGTTGTCGTGTGGTTCGCTTCAATCTTCTTTCTTCTCTTCACATCGACAATAGCTGTGAATTCAGCCTCAGGATTTGTTGGAATCTTATCTGTGATATGAATAATCAAATCGTTTTCTTTAACAGTGTTAAGAACTTTTAACACTTCGTCTTCAGATGTCAAAGTACCGACATCACCAACCTGACCACCCATCTCCGCGTAGAAAGGAGTAGCGTCGAGGACGATTTCATAATGTTTCTTGTTCTTAGCGACGACTTCTCTATAACGCATAAT
>JAZOCI010000059.1:0-3018 GCA_045596465.1 Bacteroidales bacterium
GCTCAACGTATCAGCATGTTGAAACCTTATCAAGTCAACGCTGAAATGATGAAGATGACTGGCAATCCAAAATGTAAGTTCATGCACTGCTTGCCAGCTTATCACAACTTAGAAACACAAGTCGGCCGCGATGTTCACAAACAATTCGGTCTCGACGGCATCGAAGTAACAGAAGAAGTCTTCGAATCAGAAAACTCTATCGTTTTCGACGAAGCAGAAAACAGAATGCACACCATCAAAGCTGTTATGGTTGCAACATTAGGAGACTGATTTAACAATTGATAGTTGACAATTTACAATGTATAATGTAGGGACGTAGCTTGCTGCGTCCTTTTTCTATATATACATGATCATATAAAATAAATCCGTAGACTGTAAACCGTAAACCGTAGACTTTTTTTATTATCTTTGCAAAATTGAATAACCTTTAATAAATTTAAAATATGAAAAAGCTATTATTTATCTTGACAATCTTTTGCATGATTCTTCCTTCATGTAAGAAGACCACCATCACTCTTAGTGTTGATAAAACTGAAATCACTGCCAACGGCGTTGACCTCGCAAAATTCAAAGTCATCGCTAACGATGAAGACGACGTAACCAAAGACGCTCGCATTTTCTTCTCCGACACAAATGAAGAAGTAGGAGGCACAACATTCTCAACAACAGAACCAAAAACTTATTCATTCTACGCAACTTACGAAGACGCTACATCAGAAAAAGTCACTGTCACAGCTATTGAAGTCGTTGACGAAGGTGGCGATGATGACGGAAATAATGACGGAAATGATGACGGAAATGATGACGGAAATGATGACGGTGGCAATGATGAAGGTAATGATGATGAAGAAAATCCTGTCGAAGCAGCTATCGTATTGACAGCATCAACAGATACAATCATAGCCAACGGCGAAGATGCAATCACATTCACTGTGACACAAGACGGCAATGACGTTACAGAAGAGACTGTGATTTACATCAGCGAAAACGGCATGGCTAAAAAACTTGACGGAATCGTCTTCACTTCAACAAAAGCAGGTTCTTACAAAGCTTACGCTAAAAAAGACGAACTTAAATCTAACGAAATCGACATCATTGTTGAAGAAGTCCCTGTGGAACCAGAAAAACCTATAACACTCGCTGCCGACAAAACAAATATCATAGCTGACGGTAAAGACGCTGTAACATTCACCGTGACACAAGACGGCAACGACGTCACAAACGAATGCGAGATTTATGTCAATGGCAGCAAACTCAACGGCAATAAATACGTCACGTATGCAGCAGGTTCCTACAAAGCTTACGCTAAGAAAGGCGACTTGAAATCTGAAGAAATAACTATCACAGTGACACCAGCTCCAGATGAAGGTAAGACCATACTCTTTGCAGAAGGCGTTACACCTGAAGCAGGCTGGTATGATGTGAACAAAATCGATTACTCTACCGACATCAATATGTGCTGGGCTGCTACTTCATCTAACATCATTCAATGGTGGCAAGACCGCTACATGGCAGCAGGCAACGAACTTCCTGCAGGTGCGATATCAGGTAAAGGATCGTCGTCATATGAGCTCGCTCTCATGGATATGTATAAAGAACAATGGGATAACTCAAGAGGCGCTGATGCATCTCACGGCATCACATGGTATTTTGAAGGAAGAAATATACAACAATATGCTCAGGCAGGTTCATACGCACAACCTAAAGAAGGTAATAACGGAGGCTACTTCGCAAGTGTATGGAATGAGATTCTTCCTCACGTCTATCACGACTATGTCTCTGTTGTTGTACCTGATGTTATAGAATTTGACAACCTTATAACAAGAGAATATAACGGATACAATGAATGGGGCAACGGCTCAGGTTTATCTAATACTGAACGTTTGGCTCGCTTCTCAGAACTATTAGTGGAATTTATGGGACGTGGCGTATGTGGACTCGGTGTATCAGTAGGAGTTGGCGGCGGTCTCCACTCTACAACATTGTGGGGTTGCGAATATGACAACTCAACTGGCATCGTGACAAAGATATGGATCGCTGACTCTGACGATATAAAATCAGGACCAAGAACTCCTAAATTACACGAATGTACAATAAGCATGGAAGGCGGTTCTATCAGAGTTGATGGCGCAGCACAATCTTACTACATAACACAACTCTTCCCTGTTTCGGGATACGGTTCTCGTTAAAAATCTTAAAAACTGAAAATCTGAGAATTCGAGAAGTTTGGCTTAGGATGAAGACTCTCGAGTTCTCAGATTTATTTTTTTTTCTAAACTCAAAAAATCCGTAAACTGTAGACCGTAGACTGTAGACTTTTTTTCTTATCTTTGCACTCGCATTCTATTACGGTTTTGATGTTAAAGAAAATTAGTAAAATATCCCTTTCTTTAGCCTGCATGATAATACTCCTTCATGCAATAATTCCGCATCATCATCACCCGAATAAACCTATCTGTATCCATCAGCTCAATCATAACGACTGCGATAATCACGAGAACTGCTGCGACTTCGGCGATGAAGAAAATCATCATCACGACTTCGATAAAGACAACTGCATCATCGACAAGCTGTTCGCTCCTAAAAAGGAAACGCTGACGCATACTTTGACACTGACACAGACTCTTACTCCGACTTTTGACTTGTTTGTCATTACATTAATCTTCGATATCATTCATGATGACGAAGGAAAAATCTTCCGACGAAATAATCTCACCTTTAATTATAAAAACCCTCTCGCAATAAGTAATGTCGGATTGCGAGCGCCACCGAGGTTAATGCATAATTCATAATGCATAATGCACAATTCATAATTATTACAATGTATTCCCCTAATTATGAATTATGAATTATAAATTATGAATTAATGTGGGCGTACCGGCTACGCCGTCGGGCTTTCCGCTATATCTTTGCTCGCGCTACTTCTGGTCGTTGAGCTCGTCGAAACGACAGTCACTTCGACAGGCTCTGTGCCCCGCTCCCCGTTCCAGAATCCCGCTCGCAAAGGATGCCGCTCCA
>JAZOCI010000060.1:0-2348 GCA_045596465.1 Bacteroidales bacterium
ACGGTGCAAGTGTTGACAACGAAAATGTCGGCATTTTCATCGGTCTCGACTATTTCATAACCTGCGGCTTTGAAACGCGATGCCAACGCATCTGTCTCATAGAGATTTACCCTGCAACCTAAAGTCTTAAACGCTATCTTCATTCTGTGACGAGATTTCCTTCTATTGATAATGGAGTGGCTGAGGTTACCTCAACTTTAACAATCTTGCCGATGAGATTCTTGTCGCTCGATTTGAAACGAATTACAATCTTACCTTCGGTGTAACCTGTAAGATAGGCATTGTTTCTGTCGAAACCGTTGACGATGACTTTCAATGTTTTGCCGACAAGTCCTTGATTGTAAACTAATGAATGTTTCATCAGTTCGTCGGTGAGTATGTGATAACGTTTTTTCTTTGTCTCTTTTGGAACGTCGTCAGCCCATGTTGAAGCTACTGCTCCTGGACGTACGCTGTATTGTGCGATGTATGCCATGTTGTATTTGAATTCTTCCATGGCTTTTCTTGAATTTTCAAATTCTTCTTCTGTCTCGCCGGTGAAGCCAACAATGATGTCGGTGAATATTGTTGCTTCTGGAAGTAATCTTCTGATTGTATGAATGATATGTCTATAGTCGTCTAAGGTGTGCTTGCGATTCATTCTTTGCAACATGTCATTATCGCCCGATTGTATCGGCAGATGTATTTGTTTTGCGAGACATTTATATTGTGAGATGACTTCAATCACTTCGTCGCTCATGTCGCGTGGATGCGGTGAGGTGAAATAAACCCAAAATTCTTTGTCGACGCTGTTGCCGTATTCGCCAATTCTGCGTAGCAGCTCAGCGAAATTTATTTCCTCGCCTTTCTTGTCTAATCCGTATGAATTTACGTTCTGACCGAGAAGCGTTATTACCTTATAATCTTTTTGTACTAAGTCTTTTAGTTCTGTTAAAATATCTTCAGATTTACGTGATATCTCACGACCTCTTGTGTATGGCACTGCGCAATAAGTGCAGAATTTATTACATCCGTTTTGTATTGGAATGAAAGCCTCGAAGTCGGAAATGTGGTCAGGCTCGATGACCCAGAATCTGTCCATATTGGCAGAAGGATTTATCTGGACCTTGGCTTTTGGCTGTTGAGCTAAGGCTATTGGCTGTTGGCTGTTGGTTTGTTGACTTGTTGGAACGACGACTCCGTACTGACGGATCATGTCTGGCAAGTCAGGAAGGTCGTTCATAGTGAATACCAAGTCGAAGAGTTTTAAGAAGCGTTCTCTGTCGGCTGGAAGCACGCAACCTGAGACAAAGGTGATGCAGTTTCTGTTGTTTTTAGTTTCGTTCCATTTCTTGATGCGGCTATAAACCTTGTCGATGCCTTTCTGACGGACCGAACAAGCTATGATTCCTAATATCGTAGCTTCGTCTTCATTGTCTGTAGGCTTAAATCCCATACCTTGTAATACGGTCTTAACACGCTCTGTGTCACTCTGATTCATCTGACATCCTAATGGAAGAAGGAAGTATTTCATCTGCTTGATTAGTTTTAAAATTTAATTTGCAAAGATAAGAAAAGTCTACGGTCTACAGTCTACGGTCTACGGATTTTTTTTTGAATCTGAAAATCTGAAAACCTGAAAATCTGAGAACAAAAGTCTGTTGAACTTTGCGACTTTGTGACTTTGTGACTTTGCGACTTAATAAATCATCTCAACAATATCCCTAACGATAATATTGTCTTTTGGGAAAATAGGTTTGTCGTGGATGCTGGCGTCTTTTAAAATCTCGATTGCTAAATTTATTGACGCAGGGTCTAAGCTGTCGGAAGCTATGTTAATATTTTTTATGATACTTTTATTTTCGTCTATGTCGATGTCAATTTCAACGCTGCCCCAGTCGAAAGTCGCGTTTTTCTTGGTGTTAAATTCCTTCCATTTGCCATAAAGGTATTCGTCGCTGCCAATATATTGACTCTGCCTTGCGACCTCATCGCTGCATAGTTCGTTGAAATCTATTGTCTTGGCTTTGCCCTGATACACTTCTTCAAAAGCCTTGATGAGATGTGGAATGATATTCTCTGACGTTATGTCGGCTACTTCCGAAAGGTTGATGACTCTGCTGGCTACTGACTTAACGCCGTGTTTATGTAGCTTCGCTGGCTTTACCTTCAAGTATCTCTGTAACTTCTCGCCATCGGTCTTTATTAGAATCGTTCCGTGATGCAGTCCTTGATGTTTTGTTTTCGCGAAGGCATTGCCTGAGAATTTACGACCTTGATATGTTATATCGTTTCTTCCGCTGACTTCGGTTTCTAATCCGTAGTTGAGCAGCGCTTTCTGAATTACTGTCATCTGACGTTTGACGTCA
>JAZOCI010000061.1:0-11102 GCA_045596465.1 Bacteroidales bacterium
TTGATAGCGATACCGATATTTTTATCGTCGATTTTATACACAGAATCACTCACGATGTAGGCGTCGCGATAACCGCTTTGATTATATTTATCTATGATAGCACGTTTATCGTCCTCATAATTATTCTCCAGATATTTAGAACTTTTAAAGATACGAGGGCGATAATTCTCGAAGAAGTAATCTGTAATTTCAGTAAATGCTTTTTTAGGTTTCAACGTAATGAGGTCGTATGTAGCTTGACATACGGTAGGTCCAAGCGGGTCGAGCGGGTCAAATTTACCTTTAACCTTAGTTTCTTTCATTGCCTTACGCACCTGATTATCAGACAGTTCTTCATTACCATTGATTACGATTTCCGCGATGCGCACCTTTGGACCTTTATCGACATTAAGCATGAGATTCACATAGTTGTCGCGTGTTGTATCAGTCTCCGCCTGCACATCTACAATTACGTTATGATAACCTTTTTCTGCGTAATAATCTTCGATGATTCTTGTTGTCTTGTTATAAGTATGTTCTGTTGCTACGTCACCGCGAGTGAGGTTAATTTTCTTTCTAAGTTCATCAGCCTCAGACTTTTTCACTCCACTAAAAGAGAATTTTGATATACGCGGACGTTCTTTCAAATCTATGTTGAGGAATATTTTTCTTCCGATTTTCAATGTTGAAGAGATGCTAATATCTTCGAACAGACCTTGATCCCAGAGTTTTCTCACCGCGTTGGTTATCTTATCGCCTGGCACTTCTATCGTCTCGCCCGGTTGCAATCCAGAAATCATCACAAGCACCTGTGGATCAAGATATTTGACGCCTGTCACTGTGATACCGCCTATTTCATAATCGCGTGGCAGTGAATAGTCGATTTCCGACATGTCATTTCCCACCTGAATCTGAGCCGCGACATCAAAGTTTAATGTCGCAATCAAACATAAAACAAACAATAATTTGGATATATATTTGTGCATATTATTTATTTTCAGTTATTTGTTCACTTGTTTTACCGAAGCGGCGTTCACGATTTTGATAATCCACTATGGATTCGTAGAGGTCTTCTTTACCAAAATCAGGCCAAAATTTATCTGTAAAATAAAATTCCGAGTAAGCCAACTGCCACAACAAAAAATTGCTTATTCTCTCCTCACCGCTTGTCCTGACAAGCAACTCCGGATCTGGCATTCCTTTAGTACTCAAGAAATTAGAAAAACATTTCTCGTCGATTTGTTCAACATCGAGTTCACCAGACTTAATTTTTTCCGCCAAGGACTTTGCAGCCTGAGTGATTTCCCATCGTCCGGAATAGCTCAGACAAAGTGTCAAAGTCATTCTGTCGTTATTTTTTGTATCTTCAATAGCTTTCATCAAAGCATCGTAATTATACTTAGGGAGTCGTGACAAATCGCCTATCGCATTAAGTTTTATATTATTATCATTCAACGTCTTAACTTCTTCTGCTATAGTCTTTGACAACAGTTTCATCAAGGCATCGACCTCAATTTGCGAGCGGTTCCAGTTTTCAGTTGAAAAAGCGTATAAGGTAAGATATTTGACGCCGAGTTCCGCACATGCCTCCGACACAGCTCTCACGGCTCCGACGCCATTCTGATGACCGAAAACACGCAATTTACCTTGTTTCTTAGCCCAACGTCCGTTGCCGTCCATGATGACAGCTATATGCTGTGGCAATCTGCTAAAATCTATTTTATCTCTCAATGTATTCATTTTCAATTCAATATAATTACATATAATGACAAACTGCATTATTTGGCAAATTAAATCTATATGATATTGTCAAGCCCAAAATGCCGTACCAATCGCAATTATATCCGAAGACATGCGAGTTGCCATTGCCTCTTTGCACTTCAGGTTTGTCCAAATAATAACCTTCTATGTCGTCAATATAATCAGTAAAAGCCTTGTGCATTCTCCACTCCAAAGTCGCGCCAAATCTTTTGGAAATACTGTATTTTATGCCTAATCCAAAAGGAATCGACCAGCTGTAAGTCTCATACGCAACGCCTTCATTATGTTGTGTTTGCAAAGCATTTCCATGAAAATCAGTAGAATTAAAACTTAAAAACGACACACCTGCGAAAATGTAAGGAGTGATTATATCTCTATTGCTTCCAGTCCAATAGTCGAAGAAATTAAATTCCGCGATGAAAGCGACATCATCAACCCTACTTTGAAAAGCCAGATTTCTTTCAGGTCTGAAAGCCGCAACCTCATCGGAAGATGTCAAATTAAAACGAGAATATTGCAATCTGAATGCCCAACGTAAATTTTGATAATATCTAAGCGAGCCACCATAAGCCAACTTACTCTGTAAGAAATGTTTAGATGGATTTATATCGCCAATATAATACGACGCTCCGCCCGTTGCACCAACTTCTATTATCTGAGAACTAAGATTTTTTGGCATCACAAAACTCAAAGCCAAAAATAAAAATATGGCCTGGACTTTATTATTTTTCATCAATTTATTTAGTTTTCTTACTGATTATCAATCGTTACATATAATTCTTGCAGAATTGACAAAGTTACAATTATTTGTTAAATAATTTATATTTATTTTCAAATTAATTTCTCAAGTCATTACCCCACAAAAGTTTCTTTCTTATGGTCTCAAAAAAATTCTTGTTTGGCATTTTTATCATGTTAAAACAGAAGTCTGCTTTTTCAACTTCTATCTCTAACGATTTATCAGCCAATACGATACGCGAGTCTAAGCCTAAGGCAAAGCTATCGCATCTTCCTTCGACCTTAATTTTTACCTTACTTTTGTTAGGTATAACGACAGGTCGCACGCTTAAATTGTGTGCCGCGATTGGAGTAATCAAAAAACTATCTGCATTTGGCGTCATAATCGGTCCGCCCACGCTCATGGAATAAGCCGTAGAACCCGTCGGAGTCGCTAAAATAATTCCGTCAGCCCAATATGTATTAAGCAGCATATCATCGATAAAGACATTCACAACTAACAGAGAACCATTATCTTTACGACAGACACTGATTTCGTTGAGAGCGTAATTTATTCCTTCGAAGATATTATTAGAATCGTTAATTTTTATTAAGGAACGTTGTTCTATCTCATAATTTCCTGCGATAATATTTTTCGCGGCATCGCAAGTTTCCTGAGGAGATACGCTCGACAAGAAGCCGAGATTTCCAGTATTGATACCCAAAACCGGCACTCCGCTGTCGCGTATGATCGGAAGAGAATCCAATATTGTCCCATCACCACCAAACGAAAACATGACATCTGCCCTACCTTTAATATCTTCGCCTTCTTTCAAAAAAACGTAGTTTATGTCTTCATCGAAGCAATGTCTTATATCTTTCCAAAAAGGCTCATACACAATTATTTCCGTTTCAAATTCATGCAAAAGATGAAGCAATTCTCGCATCAGATTGTCATAATCCTTACCAAAAGCCTTTCCGTACAAAACTATTCTCATAACACAAATATTTCAAGATTAACAATTATATCGGCGCCACAAAATGTATGAACAAACCCGTTTCTCCCATGTCGTTCACGCCATATTCCAAACGAAGCACCTTGTCGTAATACGTAACGAAATCCAATCCAATTCCCGTTCCGAAAATAAACTTATTATCCAAGAAAGAAGTCTGATTTTCAGGCATTTTCCAAGAATATGCGCAGTCAAAAAACACATTAGCATACAAAGCAAAATGTATCTTCCCAAACCTTTCGTTCTTGATAAAAGGCAAATATTTTGTGACTGGATTCAATATCGCGAATTTCAAGTTATTCTTCATCAAGGCAAAATTCATCGCATCTATCACATACAACTCATACGTTCTCACGAAATCGTTTTTATATCCCAAACCTTGATTCAAGAAATACGGCACATCTTCATTATCAGACATCTTCAATGTAAGATTTGATGCCCAATACCAACGACCTTTTATCGGTCGATACAAATCAGCCGTGATTTTTGCATAAAAGACATCGGGAGCCGTCTTCAAGATACCGAAGCCTATTTTTTCCATCATCAGCTCGAAATAATGTCCGTTCAAAGGATAATTCTGCTCGTCACGAAAGTCGTTTTTATAGACGACCGACAATGCAAAATATTGAAAACGAGTTCTTTGTAGATTAACAAAATCATCATTCAAAGAAGGTAGCGTATCGTGGAACAAAGTGTTGTTGTAACTGAAATTCACGAACAACTTATGACGATATCCGAAACGGAAATATGGTTCCACGAAAGCAAAAGCTGACTGTTTAGCGAACTCATCATCGCCGTTAAAATACAAGACCTTATTATTTTCAGTGATATAGGAAACCTCTTTATCTCTTTTATACCCAACACCAAATTCAAGACCAAAGCACTGTTTTCCTGTCACATAAGGAACATCATACGACAAACCGTAATTCTGATTATAGCCAGAAATGAGTGTGAAATTAAGAGTATTTTTCAAGCCCAAGAAATTACGATATTTCATCTCAACACCGTAACTAAAACGCTCAATATCGTCTGCCTCATACCACGCATTAAGATTTCTATCAGAATACGCGACGTATGGATAAAGCCATAAATACCATCTTTCTACGACGTCAATATGCAGAGACACAGCATTTTCCGTAGTCTTATCTCTCTTTTCTTCAAAAGTCACAAAATTGAACAAAGTAGTATTCAAAACATTTTCCTTGCTGACGCGCATTTCGTTTTCCCATTGCGACGAAGGAATCGTGTCGCCGACAGAAAACGTCAATTCTCTAAAAATGATTGCATCTTTTGTGACGTCATTTCCGCTTATCACAACATCAGAAACGACAACATAAGAAGTCGTATGTTGAGCCTTAAGCACAAAAGCAAATAACACCAAAAATAACGACAAAAGCTGCTTCATAAATCAATCTTCCATCATATTACAATAGTCGTTATATCTCCAATCTGCGATAAGGTTCTGATTCACAGCATTTTTTATAGCACACTGAGGCTCATGAAGATGCGTACAGTTCGAAAATTTACATTCGTGCATCAGTTTTCGCATTTCAGGGAATCGCTGCGCGAGAGTCTCTTTCTCCATATCATAAAGACCAAACTCTTTAATTCCTGGAGAATCAATAATATATCCGCCAAAAGAAAGAGGGAACATCTGAGAGAAAGTCGTTGTATGCTTGCCTTTTTCGTGTACTTCCGAAATATCGCCGACTCGCACGTTAAGATTCGAATCCAACTTATTGATAAGCGCCGACTTACCGACACCGGAGTGACCGGAGAAAAGATTGACCTTATCTTTCATTATATTTTTAAGCTCATCGCACTGGAAGCCGGTTTTAGCTGAGACCATAAACGAATGATAGCCAATATTTTCAAAAGTTTCTATCAGTTCTTTTGCAACCGACATCTGTTCTTCGTCGTAAAGGTCGCATTTGTTAAAAACTATTGTCGTTGGAATATGATATGCTTCTGCCGTAACCAAAAATCTGTCAATGAAACCCGTCGACGTTCTTGGATGAGCAATCGTCGCCACCAAAATTGCCTGATCTATGTTCGAAGCTATGATATGGGATGCCTTTGAAAGATTAACCGATTTTCTCACAATCACGTTATTACGAGGTAAAATCTTGTTAATCACACAAGTATCTTTATTATTTTCTTCCTCAAAAATAACTTTATCACCCACAGCAACGGGATTTGTCGTCCTTATTCCATCGAGGCGAATTTTCCCTCTAAGGCGACACAAGACCACCTCGCCGTTCTCATTTCTTACTTCATACCAACTTCCAGTTGACTTGATAACGATGCCTTCTTGCATTATGTTTATTTTGTCGCAAAGGTACGCATTTTTATTTTATAATCCTATTATAATCACAACTTTTGATAACGTTTTCCAGGCAATGCCGTCACTATTCCGTCGAACTCCAACGCCAGCAAAACCGAGGCTATTTTTGTTGGCGACAACATCGTTTCCGTGATGATTTTATCTAAATGAACCACATCGTTTTCCTCAAAAAGATTCATCACAAGTTTCTCTTCAGGGCTGAAGTCACGGAAAAGACGCATTTGTTTCGGCACAACCTTTTTATTGTCGTCCCAGCGCATAACAGTACGTAAGTCATTGACATCTACCAAGATATTTGCTTTATTATCTTTGATTATTTTATTACAACCTTCGCTGCAAGCATCACCCACGCGACCCGGTATTGCAAAAACTTCTCTGTCGTAATTATTCGCGATTTCGGCTGTAATGAGTGCTCCTCCTTTAGAAGCACTCTCCACAACTATCAGACAATCAATCATTCCAGCGACAATTCTATTTCTCTTCGGAAAATTCTCTCTGTCGGGTTCGACACCGCTGATTTGTTCTGTCAAAAGACAGCCACCTTCTTCAACAATCTTCTTCGCAAGCGATTTATTGACAGAAGGATAAATGGTATGAAAACCATGAGCTAAAACCGCAGCCGTCTTAAGTCCGTTTTTCACTGACGCATGATGAGCGCAAGTATCGACACCGTAAGCCAATCCGCTAACGACAAGTACATCATCTTCAACAAGTTCAGAGATAATTCTTTCCGTCATTATCTTACCGTAATCGGTCACATTACGTGTCCCAACAACACCTATTATCTTATCGACATTCAGATTCGTCTCGCCCTTGCAATACAAAATCATCGGACTGTCGTAACAATGCTGAAGACGTTTCGGATAATCTGAATTCAGATAATACAAAATTCGTACATCATTCTTCTCCGCAAAAGCCAACTCCTTCTCCGCACGCGAGATAACATTCTGTGTCACAATACTTTCAATTATCTTCTCCCCTATCCCGTGAATCTTCGAAAGATTTTTCTTCTTCTCCCAAAACACAGCCTCAGCTCCGCCACAATACGCCACCAACTTCTTCCCGTTCACATCGCCAATCCCCGGAACTAAAGTCAACGCAAGCTCATATAGTAATTCATAATTCATAATTCATAATTCATAATTTACGATTTCATTGACATCTTTACAATTTACATTTTGGAGACAAAGATAATCATTTTATCTTATTGTATATCAATATTTTATGTTAAAAATTATTAACATTTCAAAAAATCATAATTAAAAAAGTCAGTAGACCGCAAACTGTAGACTATAGACTTTTCTTATCTTTGCAAAACGATGAAATTGAAGAAGAATATATTAATATGTCCGTTGAATTGGGGTTTGGGTCACGCCACGCGTTGCGTTCCTGTGATAAGAACGCTTTTGGAGTTGGGGCATAATCCTATCATAGCCGCCGACAAAGCTCCTCTGATTTTTCTTCAAAAAGAATTCCCCGACTTAAAATTCATTAACTTACCAGGATTCGAACCTTATTACAGTAAAGGCAACTCTCAGGTTTTCAAACTATTAAAATCGATTCCAAATGCCTTAATAAATTTTAAGAAAGAACATAAAGCCATTGAAAAAATCGTCGAGGAATATAAAATAGATGTCATCATTTCCGACAACAGATTCGGATGCTGGAGCGAGAAAATTCATTCCATTTATATAACACATCAACTGCACATTCAAGTACCAAAACACTTAAAATGGACTTCCCCTATTATCAATCTATTACACCAAAATTACATCAAAAAATATAATGAGCTTTGGATTCCTGACATTGAAAGCGATACATCATTGTCAGGCGAATTATCACATCCTGCCAACATTAAAATGAAGACAACCTACATCGGTTTCTTAAGTCGCTTTTCTTCTGAAATAAAAGATGACATAAAAGTAATCGAATATCTTGCGATATTATCCGGACCGGAACCGCAACGCACTATTCTTGAAGATATTTTATTAAAGCAAGCCAAAGAAATAACTGAAACTGTTGTCATTTTAAGAGCAAAGCCCGATCAAGAAGAACTTACGAAAGACACTCCGCATAACGTATTCTTTTTCAATCATGTTGACGATAAAATGTTCGCAGAATTGGTAGCTCACGCCAAGAAAATAATTTGTCGAGGCGGATATTCTTCTTTGATGGACTTAATAAAAATTAACAGAAACGCATATTTGGTTCCTACGCCAGGACAAACAGAACAGGAATATTTAGCTGAATATCTTACAGAAAAAGGATTATTCAACTATTGTAAGCAAAAAGATTTTAACTTAAAAAACGTTAAGATTCCTAAAAATAATTTAAGAAATCACTTCGGGGGAAACGACATTTTAAAAGATGTTTTAAAAAAACTTTAAGCCAATTCCGACTCCTAAATTCCCAATAAAAATCCTATATTTGCAAAAAAATAAAATGCTATGTTATTAAATTATGTCGTTTGGGATGTCGACCCGTATATTTTTCACATAGGAGATCGTCCTATCGCATGGTACGGGCTCTTATGGGCTGTAGTTTTTATTGTCGGATATTATATCATGAAAAAGATTTATGACAAAGAAAAACTCAGCCAAGATCAATTAGATCAACTACTTATGTACATGATGATTTCTACCATACTTGGAGCGCGTTTAGGACATTGTCTTTTCTACGAACCTTCATATTATCTATCTAATCCTGTTGAGATTCTAAAGATATGGGAAGGCGGGCTCGCGAGTCACGGCGGCGCGATAGGAATATTAATCGGACTTTACATCTATTCAAGAAAGAACAAGAAACCTTTCTTATGGACTATGGACAGAATCGTGATTCCGGTATCTATCGGCGGAGCTTTGATTCGCATAGGAAACCTCATGAACTCAGAGATTTACGGTGAACCAACCACATTACCTTGGGGTTTCAAATTTGTAAGAGATTATCCGATTGGAATGCCGATAGAAAACATTCCTGCTTGTCACCCGACACAAATCTACGAAGCAATATTCTGCGTATTGGTTTTCCTTTATCTTCTTTACGCATATTACAAACAAGACATGGGTGCGAGACGACCTGGCTTCATGTTCGGAATATTTCTGATTGTCGTTTTCGGTTCGAGAATACTGATTGAATTCATCAAAAATCCGCAAGTCGAGTTTGAAACTTCGATGACGTTAGACATGGGACAATGGCTCAGCATTCCTTTCGTAATCGCAGGAATATGGCTCGTTTTTAAAGGTATCAGAAAACAGGGAACAGGGACAAAAAAAACTCAGAATTTCAATTAAGAGATTCTGAGTTTTCTTGTATTGGTTTGATTTTTATCTTGACAGATATGGATAGAACTTCGTATTCTGTTCGTCTAAAGCATTGGATATTTGAGTTTTAAGTTCATTTCTCTTATATTTATTCGCTATAGTTTTCATCTTATCCAAAATAGCCATATTTTCGTAAATGCTTTCCGAATGATAATTCATGAATTCAGGCTCCAATTCATAGTAATATCTGAAATTATCCATACAATTTTCGAACATAACTCTCATAAATTCATCGCCTTTTTCTGTTGCACCTGCTGCATAATATATCTCAGGACACGACAGCATCATAATATCGTAAGGAATTTTATCATTAGGGAAAAATTCTATGCATTTATCCAACACTTGTACGGCCTGTTCCTTCTTTCTTGAATTAAGGAGGACACGAGCGAGACGTGTATATGCTTGTTTTACAAACATGACGCTACGGCGGCTTTCCGGATCGATAGACACATCCGGATCATTAAGGTTACCCCATCTAATATCGTCAGCCATAAGCAATTCGTAAGAACCTTCAACAAAGACTCCGCCAGCATTTTTATAATAGCCAACAGCCTCAACAGGCATAAAACGATGAGAGAGACCTTCTTGATGCAGATACTTATCGATACCCAAGATATTTTTAATATCGCTGAGACTTGTAAAGTAAACAGCACGCGACCAATTATTTGTAGCAATGAAATCAAGGAGCATCAAGTCATTCTTATACAGATAATTAACGCTATTAGGAATCTTCCATACGATTTCATCAACGATTTTATTCTTCATACTTTCAGGCACGATACCATTACGTATAACAGCTTCTTTATCAACGGTTATCTTAAGATGTCGTGTTGGAAGATAATTAACTTTATCGCCAGAGACCAATCCGACTTTAGTTCTCGGGTTGTCGCTTTTTATAAAGTCTATAGCATCTTTCAACTCCACCGGTCCTTCATAAATATCTTGGATGAAAACTGGTTCGTTCACACCATTATCATATTGTTCCGGAGTCAATGTCAATGGAAGTCTCTCAGACTCATATTGTTTACGTCCCATTTGATGCACGTACCAATATCCTGAAGAAAGCATATAGTTACAAACGCGGACGTCGGTGCGATAACCTTCTACTTCCTGAACATACCAAAGCGGGAATGTGTCATTGTCGCCTCGAGTAAATATCACTGCGTTTTCAGGCAAGTTCTTAAGATAATTCTTACCCCAATCCAAGGCAGCGGTCTTATTTGAACGGTTGTGACCTTCCCAGCCTGAAGCTGCCATAACTGTTGGGACAGAGAGACATAGAACGAAAGCCACGACAGTAACAGCCATTTTGTTATTTTTTATTAACTTTTGGAGAAGTTCTATCACGCCAATCACGCCAAGTCCAATCCAGATACAGAATGCGTAGAAAGATCCGGCGTATGCGTAGTCACGTTCACGAGGTTGATAAGGAGTCTGATTAAGGTAAATCACGATTGCCAAACCTGTCATGAAGAACAGCAAAAACACGATCCATGAATCCTTGATGTCTTTTTTGATATGATAGAACAAGCCAAGCAAACCCAACAACAATGGCAAGAAATAGAATGTCGTGCGGCCTGAATTCGACATTGACTTAGGCAAATCGGTTTGTTTTCCAAGACGAGCCTCATCGATGAATTTGATACCGCTTATCCAGTTGCCGTTTTCCAATTCTCCGTGACCTTGAATATCATTTTGACGACCTACAAAGTTCCACATGAAGTAACGCCAATACATGTGATTACATTGGTAGCCGAAGAAGAACTTCAGGTTTTGCATAAAGGTAGGACGCATCACTGTTTCTGAACCGTTAGACTTTTTCACTGTCACGGGCACCATCTTCGATTTATCAATATACCTTTCATAAGTACTTGTATAAATGCTTTTTGAGCCATTCCACATACGAGGGAATATCGTGGTCAGGTTTTCATCATAAATTGGCTCTGTACCTCTTCTGTCGTCGGTGAT
>JAZOCI010000062.1:0-3455 GCA_045596465.1 Bacteroidales bacterium
AGGAATCACACAAGGTGACATCAACGGCATTGGTTATGAGATTATCCTGAAAACTCTTTGCGACAGCAGAATCTTCGATTCTTTTGTACCTATCGTATACGGACAATCTAAAGTCTTTTCTTATTACAAGAAGAATTTCAACATGGAAGAACTTTCCTATTCGCTCATCAGAGACGCGCAACAAGCACAAGCCGGCAGGATAAATTTCATCAACCACACCGATGACGAACTGAAAATAGAACCCGGCATCGCGACCGACATCGCGGGCAAAGCTTCATTCGACGCACTGAAATTGGCAGT
This sequence comes from Bacteroidales bacterium, assembly GCA_045596465.1. Lineage (GTDB taxonomy): Bacteria > Bacteroidota > Bacteroidia > Bacteroidales > F082 > Limimorpha. Next base: position 301 of record JAZOCI010000062.1, read on the forward strand.
CAATGACCTTAACAAAGGCATCATCGACGCTTTAGTAACAGCTCCCGTAAATAAAAAAAGCATCCAATCTGAACAGTTTCATTTCTCGAGCCAAAAGAAATATATCAGCACTTTCCATAAAGATTACACCCCACTAATGCTGATGGTTTCCAACAAATTGAGAATAGGTAGCGTCACAAACCACGTCTCTTTGAAAGAAGTTCACAATATCATTTCAAAAGAACTCATAAACAATAAAATCGACGTATTTGTCAACACTTTGCAGAAAGACTTCGGCATTTCTCACCCACGTATTGCAGTCATGGGACTCAATCCGCACACCGGCGACAATGGCTTATACGGCAAAGAAGAATTAGAAATCATAATTCCGGCGATAAAAGAAGCCAAGGAGAAAGAACAGTTGGTGTTCGGACCATTCTCAGCCGACGGTTTCTTCGGCTCGGCAGCATGGGTGAAATACGACGGCATTTTATGTATGTTCCACGACCAAGCCATGATACCTTTCAAGACATTAGCCGTTGAAGGCGGCGTCAACTTCACGGCAGGTCTGCCCGTCATCAGAACAGCTCCAGATCATGGAACAGGCTACGACATCGCCAACAGAAACATCGCCGACCCCGACTCATTCCGCCATGCAATATATCTCGCCATCGACATATTGAAAAACAGAAATACTGACACTGACTTTTAACTCTGACCCTGACGCTGACATTAGACTTAAAAAAAGTTCAACAGCTACGTTCAAAATTCAAAGTCTTTTTCGTAAGTTTGCAATATGAATTACGAAATTGAAAAAATAGCCTCAATAATCGAAGGCAAGATTTTAAATATCAATAATGATATATATATCAACGATTTGCTTTTCGACAGCAGATTGCTTATATCTCCAGAAAGCACTTTATTTTTTGCTTTAAGAGGACAACGTAACGACGGAAACAAATACATCGAGGAACTTTATGCAAAAGGCGTAAGAGCTTTCGTTGTAGACAATAACACATCATCAAAAGAGATGGTTACCTACGACAAAGCTACTTTCATAGTCGTTAAAGACACTTTAAAAGCATTGCAGAAAATAGCAGCTTACCATCGTAAAAAATTCAACATACCGATAATCGGAATAACGGGCAGCAACGGCAAAACCATCATCAAAGAATGGCTTTACCAGATTTTAAGTCCCGAATTATCAGTAATCAGAAGTCCTAAGAGTTATAACTCACAGATTGGCGTTCCATTATCAGTATGGCAATTAAATGATACTCATCAACTTGGAATATTCGAAGCAGGCATTTCCCGTCCTAACGAGATGCAAAAACTCGAAGAGATAATACGACCTAAAATAGGAATATTTTCAAATATCGGTACAGCTCATGGAAAAAACTTCGACAATGTTAAAAATAAAATCAAGGAAAAGTTAAAATTATTTAAGAATGTCGATACGTTAATATATTGTTTAGATCACAAGGAAATAAAAGAAGCTGTCGACAAGTTGAATATCAACACTTTTACTTGGAGCAGAAAAGACAAAAACGCCGACGTTCAGGTCTATTCAATCGAGAAAAAGGAAAATGAGACTACCATAAAAGTTTTTTTAAGACAACAGACATTTTCTGGAACTGATTCTCAGATTCTCAAATTCTCAGATTCTCAAACTCACCAAATCACAATTCCATTCACAGATGACGCTTCTATTGAAAACGCCATTCATTGTTGGCTTACCGCATTGAAACTCAATATTTCAGAAGAAATCATAGAGAAGAAAATGCGTCACCTCTCTCCTATCGCAATGCGCATGGAATTGAAATCAGGTATCAACAACTGTGAGATTATCAACGACAGCTACAACTCTGATTTCAACGCACTTACGATAGCACTCGACTTCATGAACCAGCAACATCATGGGAAAGAGAAAGTCGTTATTTTATCAGACATTCTGCAAAGCGAATTAAAGGAAGAAGAACTATACGAAAAAATAGCGCAACTACTTAAAAACAAAGGCGTTAATTTAATCATCGGCATTGGAGAAGCAATTTCACGACAAAGAGAAAAATTCGATATAGAGAAGATTTTTTATCGCGATGTGAAAGATTTTCTGACAAATCATCAGATAGAGAATTTCCACAACTATATGATATTGATAAAAGGAGCACGAGAATTTGGTTTTGAGAAGATAAGCAAGCTGTTACAAGAGAAAGCTCATGAGACTATTCTTGAGATAAACCTCAACAACTTAGTCAAAAACATGAACTACTATCGTTCCAAGTTAAAGAAAGACACTAAGTTGATGGTAATGGTTAAAGCCTTTGCTTACGGCAGCGGCAACTTTGAAGTCTCCAACGTACTTGAATTTCATCGTGCCGACTATCTCACCGTGGCATACGCCGACGAAGGCATCGAATTAAGACGTCGTGGCATAAATCTTCCTATCATGGTGATGACACCAGAAATCAACACTTTTGAAAGTATCATCAAAAACCATTTAGAACCAGACATTTACAGTTTCAGAAGCCTGTCACTATTAGAAGATGCCATAAATAATTTGGATATTCCACTCGGCTCACCAATCGGAATTCACATCAAGTTAGACACCGGAATGCATCGACTTGGCTTCCTGGCTGACGAGATTGACACACTTTTAGAAAGGCTGAAATCCAACAAAAACATTATCGTAAAAAGTGTCTTCTCACATCTTGCCGGAGCTGACAGTCAGGAATTTAACGATTTTACGAAAAAACAGATAGAAGTCTTCGAGACGATGAGTTCTAAAATTACAAAAGCGCTTCCTTATAAAATTATACGACATATCTTAAATAGCGCAGGCATCAGCCGTTTCACTGATTATCAATATGATATGGTAAGATTAGGAATTGGTGTTTATGGCATTGCTCCTTGCGAAGATGACAAAGGAAAGTTAAAGAATGTCATCTCGTTGAAGACGACGATAGTTCAGATAAAAGAATATGAAGTTGGAGAGACTATAGGTTACAGCAGGAAAGGCGTCATCGAAAGAAGGTCGAGAATTGGCGTAGTACCAATAGGTTACGCCGACGGATTGAAACGACAATTAGGAAATGGTAACGCTTGTTTTTATGTCAATGGCAAAGCCGCTCCTATCATAGGCAACATCTGCATGGACATGTGCATGATCGACTTGACGG
>JAZOCI010000063.1:0-2250 GCA_045596465.1 Bacteroidales bacterium
GTTGTTGAAAAAGTGCAGTATGGAAACAAATGAAAAAATCGTCATCTATCAAACTAATGACGGAGAAACGTCAATTGACGTGAGATTAGAAGGTGAGACAGTATGGTTGTCACAATCACAACTATCAGAATTATTTAACACTGATAGAACGTCTATTCTTAGACACATTAAAAACATTTACAAAACAGAAGAATTAGATGAATCTACAACTTGTGCATTTTTTGCACAGGTTCGTGAAGAAGGATCAAGAGTAGTTACTCGTCAAATCCCTTATTACAATCTTGACATGATAATATCCGTTGGATATAGGGTTAATTCCAAACGCGGCACACAGTTTCGTATCTGGGCTAACAAAGTCCTTAAAAACTATCTCGTCAAAGGTTATGCCATCAACGATAAAATTACTCAGAAGAAATACAAAGAATTATCACAGTTAGTTCATATCTTAGGACGAACCATCAATTCTCAACCAGAATTATCTAATTCAGAAAATCAGAATCTGATTAATGTTGTAACAGACTATACATATGCTTTAGACACTCTCGACAGATATGATTATCAGGAGTTAAAATTTGATAAATAAGGATAATTAAAGCAAATAAAAAAGGGACGCTATCATACGTCCCAAATTGTAAATTGTTAACTATAAATTGTTAACTCTTATTTTATCTGCTTCTATTCCTGCCTCTGCGTCCTGAATCTTTCCTGTCTCTGCGGTCTTTCTTAGAATCTTTCCTTGAATCTTTACGACTTTCTTTCTTCCTTTCCTTCTTACCTTCAGGTTTGTAGCTTCTGTCGCCGAACTTGTCACGGTTCTTACGTTCCGGTCGGTCGTCGTCGAACTGTTTCTTCTCTTTTTTCTTCTTTGGCTTAGGGTCGGTAGTCGTTATCTCAACGCGGATTCCTTCTTTGTTTCTTCTTTCGTCGGCGAAACAATCGACGATGAATTGTGCCTGTGTCTCATCAACATCAATAAATGAGAAGTTCTCCATCATGTCGATTCTGCCGATACGAATGTCCTTCGTTCCAGTGACGTCGTTAATCTTACCGATGATGCTGTTAGGTTTGATTCTGTCTTTCTTACCCTTACTGAAGAACAACCTTTGCAATCCGCTGTCGTCGTATTCTTTCTTCTCGCCTCTAACTTTTTTCTCTTTCTTCTCTGGCTTAGTATCGTCGAAGTTCAAGTCTTTCGCATCTTTATAATAATCCAAGAAACGGTTGAAGTTAAGAGCCACTACTCTCGCAATCAAGTCTTCGCGACTGAGCCAATTCAGTTTTCGGAAAGCTATAGGAAGATAATCTTCGATGTCGGCACGCATGATATCTACTTTTTCAAGACGGTCGATATGATTGAAGAGCTGCTTCTCGCACACTTGTTTCGCCGATGGAACCATAGCGCGTTCGATAGTCTGACCGAGTTGTTTCTCAATAGCTTTGATCTTATGTTTCTCGCGAGAGTGAATCAAGCTGAGACAAACTCCTGTCTTATCGGCACGACCTGTACGGCCGCTTCTGTGGATATAGACGGCTGTCTCGTCAGGAAGGTTATAATTAATAATATGTGTAAGGTCGCTGACATCAATACCGCGAGCCGCCACATCGGTTGCTACCAATATTTGCAGATAACGTTGACGGAAGTGATTCATCACCAAGTCGCGTTGAGCTTGCGAGAGGTCGCCATGAAGCGAAGCAGCGTTATAACCATCGTGAATAAGGTTATCGGCGACTTCCTGAGTTTCGAGTTTCGTCCTACAGAATACGATACCGTAAATCGAAGGTGTGTAGTCGATGAAACGTTTCAATGCGAGGTAACGGTCGTTGGCTCTTATTAAGTAATGTATGTGACGCACGTTGGCCGTACCAGAATTCTTCTGACCTATAGAAATTCTGACGGGGTCAGTCATATAATGGTTGAGGATTTTCTCCACTTCCACTGGCATCGTCGCTGAGAAGAGATGAATATTTTTCTCTTCAGGCATATATTCCAATATCGCATCGACATCTTCCTGGAATCCCATATCGAGCATCTCGTCGGCTTCGTCGAGGACGATAGTTCTTACGTTGGAGAAATCTATCTTGTTACGACGTATCATATCTTCGAGACGACCTGGAGTCGCGACGATAATCTGAGGTTTCTTAGCAAGTTCTTTAAACTGAACCTCGATACTTGCTCCGCCATAAACAGGCACGACTAATATCTCAGGGATATATTTGGAATAATTTTTCAAGTCTTTGGAAATCTGAACG
>JAZOCI010000064.1:0-3138 GCA_045596465.1 Bacteroidales bacterium
ATTGTCGTCATACCGTGACAGATAGCATCGAAAGTATTCATAGGACCGAGCCAATACATAAAACTACATAGTATCGTCAATATCACATAAATTCCAAGAAGTTTTCGTGCCGTCATCATCATTTTAGGATGAAGTTTTTTCACGCCGATGCCAGACATCTCAGCGGAGAACATCATGACTTTATTTGAGTTACGATTCAAAGCTGGCATAACAGCGAGGAACAAGACGATAATTCCCAAACCTCCCATCCACTGCATCACACTTCTCCAGAACAAGATTCCGTGAGGCTGTTCGTCGATGTCGTTTAACACCGTAGCTCCGGTTGTAGTGATACCCGACATAGCTTCAAAAAAGGCATCGGGAACAGTCTTCACCGTTCCATTAAGTATAAAAGGTAACATACCGAACACCGCGAAAAGAAACCATGTTATCGTCACAATAGAGAAAGAATCCTTGATTTCAAAATTGTCGATACTTTTATTGGTATATTTTGTAGGATTTGAACTTCTTCCTGCTGAGATAAGAATAAAACCGGATATTGCTGTTATTATTGTAGAAACTGTAAGAGCCAACACATCGCCCTCCCCACATTCGTAAAAATAATATAAAGCAACAATGGAAGCCACCAACATGAACAATGCTTCAAACAACAAAAACAATCCAATAATCCTTGCTTTCATATAAAAATAAAATCGTAAAATTCAGGCGGTAAAAGTACAATTTTTTGTGTTGTCACAAACATTTTTTGGCAAAATATTGTTATTTTTTTTAGACATAATTAATAAGTCAAATTACGTTGAAATTGTGACAATACAGAAGTTCATTGAACGAAATTAGTCGAATATTGAAATACATAAAAAAAATCATAAAAACGGAAAATATTTTGATGATTTATTCGATATTATTTTGTTCTTTTGCAAATTGAAAAAACAAGCTATACATTAATAAAAAAAATAAACTCAAAATGTTAAAATTCAAACAGTTATTATTATTTATCGTACTTTTATCCGGAAGCGTTTTTCTGAATGCTCAGGAGAAAATTACGTTAGACGAGGCTATCGAAATCGCGTTATCGGAAAGTAATACGATAAAAATTGCCGACATGACAGTTGAGAAGACTGGTTATGCTAAAAAAGGAGCTTATTCAGCTTTGTATCCAAACATCAGTGCTACAGGAAATTATCAAAGGACTTTAAAGAAGCAGGTCATGGTAATGGAAATGGGCGGACAGGCGATGTCGATAGAAGTCGGTACAAGCAACAATGTAACAGCAGGTGTCACTGCAGCTATGCCACTCGTCAATGCTCAACTTTGGCAAAGTCTGAAACTTTCAGCCTTAGACGTTGAACTTGCAATAGAGCAAGCCCGTTCTTCAAAGATTTCCTTAGTATCACAAGTCAAACAAGCGTTTTACGCCGTACTTCTTGCCAAAGAAGCATACGATGTTTACAAAGAAGTCTACGACAACGCTCAGAAGAACTTCGAAGACATTGAAAAGAAATATAATGTAGGTAAAGCATCGGAATTTGAATTTTTAAGGGCTAAAGTAAATATGAACAACGCAGAGCCTGAAGTATTTAGCGCGGAAAATGCTGTTATTTTAGCTATATGGCAGCTCAAAGCAATCATGGGCATTGACCTCAGTACAGAACTTGATGTTGAAGGCAAGTTATCGGATTACACCGAAGAATTGCTTGCATCTGCATTAACAGCGAACGACACTGTCAGCTTCGATAACAACACTAACTTGATTCAGTTGAGAATACAAGATGAAATGTTGAGCAAGACTATCAAAATGACCAAATTCCAATACATACCTACCCTTTCGGCTCAGTTTGCATACAATTACAACGCAATGGGTAACACATTCGACATGAACTGGAATCCATATTCAGTGGTAGCTTTAAGTCTCAACATTCCAATCTTTGATGGTTTCTCAAAGAGAAATAACATAAGACAGTATAAGAAAACACAAGATATTTTAAGACTTAACATAGAAGATGCAGAACGAAATCTCAACATCGCTTTAGAGAATTACAGAGACAAGATGAACACGAGCGTAAAGAGATATACAGCAGCAGAGTCGACTTTGGAAATGGCACAGAAAAGCTATAACATTTCAGAAAAGATGTACGAACTCGGCAAAGCCACATTAGTTGAGTTAAATGACGCACAGTTGGCACTCACACAAGCACAACTAACTATGAGCCAAGCGATATATCAATTCATGACAAACAAGGCAGCCATAGATGAACTCATGGGCGTGGAATACATAATAGAAGAAGAAAACAATAGTGATAATCAATAAAAAACAGATAATAAAAAATGAGACATTTTAAATCTTTATTAATTATTTCGACAGCTGTAGCAATGGCTTCATGCGGACATAAACCTGCAGAACAACAGACAGTTGTAATTGAAGAAGCTCCGAAAGTAACAGTAGTGACAGTTCATGCTGAAAACGTTCCTCAGTTAAGCACCTACCCTACCACCATAGAAGCTGACATCGTAAACAATATAACTCCACAATCGGCATCACGTATCAACGAGATTTTGGTTGAAGTTGGCGACCATGTCAAAAAAGGACAGAAGCTTGCAACAATGGATGCAATCAATCTTCAAAAGATAAAACTACAAATGGCCAACGACTCCATAGAATACGGTCGTATCAAAGAATTACACGATATAGGTGCAGCATCACAATCTGATTTTGAAAAGATAACGCTTGCATACGAAGTATCTAAAAAAAGTTATGTTAACTTATTAGAAAACACTATCTTAACAAGCCCTATCAGCGGTATCATAACAGCACGTAACTATGACGAAGGCGACATGTATGCAATGGCACAACCTCTTTTCGTAGTACAAGATATCACTCCTATCAAGATGTTAATAAACATTAGCGAAAGCAACTATTCAAAAGTTAAAAAAGGCATGGAAGTAGAGTTGACAGCCGATGCTTTCCCCAACGAAACATTCAAGGGAAGAGTAAATCTTATTTACCCTACCATTGACCCACGCTCACACACATTCCCAGTCGAAATTATAGTTGACAATAAAGACGAAAAATTACGTCCAGGTATGTTTACACGCGTAACTATCAATTATGGTGACAACCATCGTGTTGTTGTTCCTGAC
>JAZOCI010000065.1:0-10212 GCA_045596465.1 Bacteroidales bacterium
CTGTCCCACGCCTTGACCTTTATAATAACAATCTCCAAGATAATTTTCCGCTTCTACATGATTCTGTTCGCTCGCCTTAGTGAAATATTCCGCAGCCTTGACATAGTCCTGTTCCACACCATAAGCATTCAAGTAACAGACGCCCAGATCGTTCTGAGCGTTCGCATCACCTTGTTCTTCCGCTTTAAGGAACCACTCGATGGCTGAAGCGTAATTCTGTTCCACGCCTTGACCTTTGAAATAGCAATTACCCAAACAATATTGAGCTTCCGCGATTCCCTGCTCCGCTGCTTTTCCGTACCACTCCGCAGCTTTGGCATAATTTTGCTTGGTTCCGATTCCATTATAATAGCAATTCGCCGTATTATATTGAGCTTCAGCTTTATTCTGTTCTGCTGATTTCAAAAACCATTTGAATGCGGCGGTTTTGTTTTCTTCAATATCCAAGCCATCGAAATAGCAACAAGCCAAAATATATTGAGCATCAACGATTCCCGACTCGGCTGCTCTTGCATACCAATTCAGAGCCACAGTCTTGTCTTCTTCAACGCCGACACCTTTATAATAACAATCAGCCAAAACATATTGAGCCATAGGCACTTCATTCTCAGCGGCTTTCAGATACCATTCCACCGATTGTTCGTAATCCTGCTCAACGCCACGACCATAATAATAGCATTCCGCTATATAATAATCCGCATCGTCATATCCATATCCCGATGCGACGCCAAAAAGTTCAAAAGCCTTTTTATAATCCTGCTGAAGCAAACTGTCGCCCTCATAATATCTCATTGCAAGTTCAAACTCGAAACTCATGAAATCGGCCACAGATTGCAGTGTATCAATAATATATAAGGTATCAGATTCTGCCATGACAAATGTCGTGTCTTTTGAAAGATAATCTTTCTTCTCCATTCTAAGATTATATTTACCAGCAGATAAACCCATGAGTGTCAATGGCGTTGAACCTTTAAGCTCGTCATTTAAATAAACTTCTGATTTTTTAGGGAAAGTCGTGATTGTTAAAATATTTTTAGGAGTCACATCTTCAACGACAACATCTTCCATCTGCATCGTATCTTCCACATACATCATGTATGTCAAAATCATTTCATAAGTACATGAATCACACAGTTTTTCCGGAAAATGATACTCATACTCGCCATAATCGGGATGCGAGATATAAATATATTCTGTACGATTTATCGGAACGTAAAGATTTATAATCGACTTTTTAATCTTAGAATAAATACTCTCGAACTCGTCGTTCGTAAATTCAAACTTCGTCTTTTTGTTATTCTTGATACTTTCTGTCGATATTTTTATCAAAGCAAAGACATCATCAACATCTTCCGAAACAGCATTTTCATCTAAAATAAAAACATCTTCCGTCTTTTGAAACGTACCTTCTTTGACGACCAACTGAGAAAACGATGTCAACGACATGAACATCAAGAATATAAAAAATATTTTCTTCATACGACCAATTTTAAATATGACATGCAAAGGTACAAAAAGGCATGAGATTAAAAGTATATTTTTCACAATATTTTTAAAAAAAATCCGAGAATTTTTAACAAACTCCCGGATCTTCATTTTTAGAGATTATTTAATCTTCATCTGTAAGATTTTCAAGAAATTCCTCTTCCCAATTATCAGGAATTCCTTCCGCCCATTCCTCATCGTAATATTCCTCGCCGACGAGTTTCTTATCTTCTTCCACATCGATTTCCATTCCTTTAAAAAGCTGCTTCATCATTTTGGCAGGTATCGGCAACATCTGTCCTTCCTCGCCAGTAGAAATCGCGATTCCGATGTTATCTTCATGAAGCTCATTCATCCAGCCGACGAACTCATCGACATTCATACTCGCTACGTTATACTCTTCCCAGTCATCGCTGATGTTATTCTTAGCAGTTTCTTCATCTGCCCAAACTGGAATGTACGAATTTTCATCGCCATCTTCCACCATGGCAAAAAGTCCAGGCTTAGCCTCAAGCAACCATAAGTTATTGCTTTCCTTTACGTTTAAAATAAATTGTCTTAATTCTTCCATATTTCTTTTGTCTAATGTCTAATGTCTAATGTCTAATGTCTAAAGTCTAATGTCTAATGTCCAAAGTCTAATGTCTAAAGACTAAAGGCTAAAGGCCTCATTCTAAACTATTAATTGTTAACTGTTAATTGTTAATTGTTCAAATCTCATCAAGTTCAAGCCAGCGCATTTCTTTCTCATCGAGAAGGTCATTAATCTCGTTTAATCTTTTCCCTAACTTCTCAATCTCCTGATAATCCATTTGTTCTTGCATATTAGTCTCTATTTCCTTCTTTTCTCTTTCCAAGGCTTCTATGTCTTTAGCGAGCTGCTCATACTCCTGCTGTTCTTTGTAAGTCCTTTTCTTCTTACGTTCGGTAGCCTTAGGTTTATCGACACGAGCCTCTTGTTTCTGTGCAGCAATCTCTCTTTTCTCCTCCTTATTCTTTTCTTCAAGATAATCGTGATATTGAGAATAGTTACCCATAAATCCTTTCACCTTGCCGTCACCTTCAAAAACGAACAGCTGGTCGACGGTTTGATCTAAGAAATATCTGTCGTGAGAAACGACAAGCAGACAGCCTTTATAAGTCTGAAGAAAATCTTCCAACTTCTGCAATGTCAATAAGTCGAGGTCGTTAGTAGGCTCATCGAGTATCAAGAAATTAGGATTAGAGACGAGAACCGTCAGGAGATAAAGTCGCCTCTTCTCACCGCCGCTCAAGAGTGAAACAGGCTGACGATGCATAGAATACGGGAACATAAAATGCGCCAAGAGTTTATCAGCGGTATAAACATTATCTTTACCATAATGAATGACTTCCGCAATATCTTGTATCGTTTCCAAAACCGTCTTACGCTCATCGAATTTTATTCCTTTCTGCGTATAATATCCGTAAGCCACAGTCTGTCCCGTGACAACAGTTCCCGAGTCAGGCTTTTCATTTCCCGTTATCATATTTAAGAAAGTAGATTTCCCGATACCGTTTTTACCTACGATACCGATGCGTTCACCTTTTTTAAATATATAGTCGAAGTCTTTAAGTATCGTCATATCGCCATAAGATTTCGACACTCTGTCCATCTCGAGAATCTTACCGCCGAGGCGTTGCATATCAGAGCCGAATTGCAATTCGTTATTGTCGCGACGCATCTTAGCCTTCTCTTGAAGGTCGTAGAACGCGTCGATGCGAGCCTTCGCTTTACCTGTTCGAGCCTGCGGAGTGCTGCGCATCCATTCCAACTCATGCTTCAGAAGCTGCCCTGCGCGCTCAGCAGCGATACGTTTGTTCTCCTCGCGTTCACGACTCTTACGAACATAATAATCGTAGTTGCCGTTATGAGTGTACATATTTCCCTGATAAAGCTCAAAAATCTTATTACACACTCTGTCAAGGAAATAACGGTCGTGTGTCACCATAAACAAAGTCTTTGTCGACTGAGTGAGATATTTCTCAAGCCACTCAATCATTCCCATATCGAGATGGTTGGTAGGCTCATCGAGGAATAAAATATCAGGGTCGTCGAGAAGCACCAACGCGAGAGCGAGACGTTTCACCTGACCGCCGGAAAGCGTTCCTACTTTCTGACTTAAATCTGTGATTTCAAAGGTATAGAGAAGCTGTTTGAGTCGTTGTTCATAAGACCAAGCTTGCAGCGAATCCATTTGCGAGATGGAATCTTCCAATTCCTTTTTAGTTGTGAGATTATTATCATCGACGTGATTCTGCAAGGCGTTTTCATAACGTTGTATGACGTTCATGATGTCGGTATGACCTGTAGATATCACATCTTGTATTGTCAGTTCAGGATTGAATTGAGGCAGCTGTTCGAGATAACCTATTCTTATATTTTCGTTATAAGATATTGAGCCTTTGTCGCTTTCTTCCTTACCGACGAGAATCTTCATCATAGTAGATTTGCCTGTACCGTTAGCCGCCACGAGAGCTGTCTTCTCACCTTTCTCGATACCGAAACTTATATTTTCAAATAAAAGTTTATCACTAAAAGCCTTAGATATATTGTCGATAGAGATATAATTCATCGTAAAAAGTATTTTGGCAAAGATAACATTTTTTAGTTAGAAATTTGGAGTTAGATATTAAGAATTGACATTGGATTTAAGATTATAAATAATTTTAAAATATATGGCAAATTCGTCCTTTATATACAGATAGTTTTATTAAATTTGCAAAATAAACTTTTAAATACAAATAATATGCTAAAGAGAATTACATTATTATTACTGACAGTGATGCTTATGAATACGGGCATAGCACAGTCACAGAAAAAAGCAGTTCGCAATAAGATTGATAATAGTATTATTAGCAACAGCTCTTATATCAGCAGAGGTGATAATACCGAGACCGTTATTCTGAAAGAAGACTTTTCAAAGTTCACCGAAGGCAGTGAAGAAGATCCTGACGATTTACGTCTCGACGATATTGAGACAAGTATGATAGACGACAAATATTTCAACACTCCTGGTTGGAGCGGAATAGAGATTTATCAAGCGGGAGGCTGTGCTTACATCGGCTTCAGCAACGAATATGGAGAACCAGGTCTCATCAGCACGCCGCTCATCAACACAGAAGGAGCTATTTTCATCAAATGCAGAATGCGCAGTGAAAATCCAGAAGGCGAGATTGTAGGTTACAACATCGCTGATGAATATGAGAACGCCATAGATGCCAACGTAGATTTCATAGAAATCACCGACCAATGGACTGATGTATCATGGTTTACCTCAGCAGGCTGCGACAGATCGTATGTCTATATATTCTCATACTCGAGCAATGTCTTCATCGATGACATTGAAATAGTTTCATATTCGATACCTACACCAGTGCTCTTGGAAGAGACCGACATTACAGAAAACGCATTCACTGCCAACTGGACTTCTGTCGATAACATCGACGCTTATTTATTCAAACTCTACGCTAAACATACAGCTTCTACAAGCGAGACTTTCTATTACACCAACACCGACTTCAGCAATGTAGAATCTAAAGGTACCATAGCATCACCTGAGACATCAAGTAGCTGGAGTAAAAATGTAAATGGCTGGCATATCTACATGCCTGTATTGATTGACGAAGCTATCGGCATCACTGGAAAATACTCTTCCATTGAACAATACGGTACGTTAACATCTCCAGTATCAGATTTCTCTTCCGATAACGGCAAAGTCAGTCTTTCTTTCAATGCTCACGGACAGATTGGCGATCAATTAGAAATCAACCTTATAACACCAGAACATGGATATTACGACATTGCTGACAGCGAAATTATCACTATAGAAAGTGAAGGCTGGAACGAATATTCGGTAGAATTAACAAAAGGCATGGAAGAGTCTTACATTGACATCACTTATTTTGGCAACAACAACATTTTCTTCGATGATCTTAAATTATATCAGACTATAAGCGAAAGCGAGACAAAAACATTGATACTTGAAGATATAGAGACAAAAGACACATCATACAGAGCACAAATAGAAAATGCTTATCTCAACGATGTTATATATTACCATGTTGCAGCTTCTCAATTTGTCTATTCACAAGACGGAGAAAAGATAATCGGTGCCATCGACAGTGAGTTTACAGAAGACCGCATAGTCACACTTCTTAATAACAACGACACTACAGAAACAGCAGAACTCGACACCATCAGCATAGGCATCGACTCATTAAAAACTCACTATGCACCTGTCTCGGACTATGGAACTGCAGCCTTCTCTGTATCACAACAGATATATACAAAAGAAGAAATCAACAAGGAAAGCGGAGTCATAACAAGCATATCATTCCACAATAAGACTGGCAATGCAAACAACAGAACTATAGTAGTTTATATGAGCAACACCACACAAGAAGCTTATAGAGACAACAAAGACTGGGCTCTTGTAGAAGAATCTGATATGGTATTCAACGGAGAACATAAATTTGGTACAGATGGCGAATGGACTACTATCACATTAGATAAGCCATTCGTTTATACTGGAGGCAATATAGCTATCACAACATACGACAAGAGTGATAATCCTCTTGGATACACAGCAGGCTACGACATTTTCTTTACTACCCCAACAGACACTTTAAGAGGATTATACAAATATTCGACAGAAAAAATTAATGTGTTTAATTTGGAGGAAGTTTATGGCTACGAGTTAAAGACAGATCCTTATGCAGACCCTGCAAATCAATATTATGTTAACAACATCAAATTTGAAATAGGTCCATATAATGGCGGCAATGATGAAGTAGAAAGCCTTTCAGCACCAAAGAATGTTTCTGCTAATGGCATCGACTCAACTTCAATAAGAATCAGCTGGACTGACGTCAAGGATGCTAAATCTTATAAAGTATATCGCGATGGAAATGAAATAGCTAATGTCACAGAGACTTATTACTTGGATACAAATCTTGAAGACAGTACAAAATACTGCTATACAGTGACAGCTCTCAACGGCGATATTGAATCAGAGAAATCGGAAGAAGCTTGTAACACAACATTAGTCATCGCTCCTGAAGAACCAGAAGAGCCAGAAAACCCTAATGAAAGCATCGACGAGTTAGCATCGTCATTCAACATCTACCCTAACCCTGTTGAGAACGAACTCTTCATCGCAACAGAACTTCGTATACAAGAAATTTCTATTTACGATATTTACGGAAGAATGACTACTGTCTACGATCTACAGTCTACAGACATTGTCAACAGTATTGACATCGCTGATTTGGAGGCTGGCATTTATTTCGTAAAGCTTGTCACAAACGAAGGTGAAGTCGTAAAACGTTTTGTTAAAAAATAAAAAAATCTGAGAATCTGAAAACCTGAGAATCCAAAAAATTTTCAGGTTTTCAGTTTTTAAATTTCTCAGTTTTAAAAAAATATATAATGAGAATCTGCTGGCAACTTTTCACCACCTTTTTAAATATAGGAGCTTTCACTCTCGGTGGAGGTTATGCCATGCTCGACATGATAGAACGCGCAGTGGTGAAGAGACGCAAGTGGATCGACAGCGAGGAGTTTTGGGATTCCATCGCTGTGGTACAGACACTTCCTGGTGTCTTCGCCGTCAACTGCGCACTCTACGTAGGATATAAAATCAAGGGAACCAAAGGAGCCGTTGCCTCTTGTCTCGGCGCCATGATACCATCAATAGTGATAATGCTACTCATCGCTATGTTCTTCACAGATTATAAAGACAACCCCACGATAGAGAAGATATTCAAAGGCATACGACCATGCGTTGTCGCATTGATATTATCTCCGTCGATAAAATTATGTATCACAGCTAAAGTCAATTGGAAGACTGCCATCTTCCCCATTGCGACAGTATTTCTTATATGGTGGTGTAAAATATCTCCAGCATACATCATATTGGGAGCGATAGTATTTTGTGTCGGACATGCTTTTATAATTAGAGACAAATGATATATTTACAACTATTCTGGGTATATTTGAAAATCGGTCTTCTGGGTTTTGGCGGAGGTTACGCCATGCTCTCGATGATACAGTTTGAAGTCGTGGAGAGACATGCTTGGATGACGATGAGTGAGTTTGCCGATGTAGTGGCACTTTCACAGATGACTCCAGGACCCATTTCCATCAACTGCGCCACATATGTAGGCTATCAGGTTGGAGGTATATTCGGCTCCTTATTGGCTTCGTTTTCAATAGTATTGCCTTCGTTGATATTATTATATTTCGTCTTGAGATATTTATTTAAACACAAAGATAACTTCGTCATCAAGACGACGTTAAAAAATCTCAAGCCCTTTATCGCAGGTTTGATATTCGCCGCCGCGATGCTGATGATGAACAAGACGACATTCTCCGATTTCGGTATAGGAGAAAACAACGTCAGTGTGATAATATGCGCTGTGACTTTTATTGCGATATTCTTCTTCAAAGTCAACCCTATGATAATGATAGCGCTATCAGGCGTCGCGGGATTAGTGTTTTTTTAAAATAAATTCCTCATTCCTCACTCCTAATTCCTAATTATTTTTTATCTTTGCGTTTCACGTAACTTTGAGGAAAATCATATGGAAAATAACGAGTTGGATTTTGTAAACATACCTATATCAGAAGATTATAGCGAAGATAACATCAAGCACTTAGAGTGGAACGAACATATCAGGACTCGTCCTGGGATGTACATCGGCAAGGCCGGCGACGGATCCGCTCATGATGATGGTATATATATCCTTCTCAAAGAAATCATCGACAACTGCATCGACGAATATGTCATGGGATTCGGCAAGTCGGTGGAGATAAGCATCGTCGATGGTACAGTCAGAGTTCGCGACTACGGTCGTGGCATCCCGCTCGGGAGCCTCAGAAGCTGCGTCGGTCAGATGAATACTGGAGGAAAATACGACTCCAAAGCATTCAAGAAATCTGTAGGTCTCAACGGCGTCGGCACCAAAGCCGTCAACGCCACTTCATCACATTTCAAGGCTCAGGCTTATCGTGACGGCAAAACAAAATACGTGGAATATTCCAAAGGCGTACTTCTGACAGAGACTGAAATAAATGATACAGAAGAAAAAAACGGCACAGAGATAACATTCACTCCAGACAAAGAGGTCTTCGGAAATTATCATTACATAATGGAATATGTCGAGGAGATGATCTGGAACTACGCCTTCCTCAACAGCGGTCTCGCTCTCTATGTCAACGGTCAGAAATATCAGGCAAAAAACGGTCTCTACGACCTGCTCATGCGTAAGATAGGCGGCAAGGAAGAGACATGCGCCTACCCTATCATACATATCAAAGAAGGCGACTTCGAATGCGCTTTCACTCATTCCAACCTGACATCTAACGAAGAATATTTCTCCTTCGCCAACGGTCAATACAACCCTCTCGGTGGCACGCATCTCAACTCATTCCGCGAAGCGATAGCAAAGACTATCAGAGAGTTCTATAACAAAGACTATGAGATTTCCGACATTCGCTCATCATTAGTGGCAGCTATCAGCATCAAGGTGATGAACCCGGAATACGAAGGACAGACCAAGACTAAGTTCAGCTCCACATTGATGGAACCTGACGGAGTGACGATACGCGCTTATATCACCGACATCATAAAACGTCATTTCGATAAGTTCTTACATATCAATTCGGAAGTAGCAGAAGCTCTTATGCGTAAGATTCTCCAAAACGAGAAAGAACGTAAGGGCATGGCTAACATCAAGAAACTCGCTAAGGAAAGCGCGAAGAAAGTCAGCCTCAACAACAAGAAGCTACGCGAATGTCGTATTCATTATAACACAAATCACGAGAAGAGATTAGAGACGACATTATTCATCACTGAGGGCGACTCAGCATCGGGAAGCATCACCAAGAGCCGTAACGCTCAGACGCAGGCTGTGTTCAGTCTTAGAGGCAAACCTTTGAACTGCTTAGGTCTGACGAAGAAAGTCGTTTATGAAAACGAAGAGTTTAACCTTTTACAGGCAGCTCTTAACATAGACGAGTCAATAGAAAATTTAAGATATAACAATATCGTCATCGCCACCGATGCCGATGTCGATGGCATGCACATCAGACTCTTGATGCTCATCTTCTTCTTGCAGTTCTACCCTGACGTGGTTCGCGACGGACACCTTTATATATTACAGACACCGTTGTTCCGCGTGAGAAACAAGAAACAGACTATCTATTGTTATTCTGACGAAGAGAGAATCAACGCCATCAAGAGTTTAGGAGCACATCCAGAGATAACACGATTCAAAGGTCTCGGTGAGATCTCCCCTGACGAGTTCAGTCATTTCATAGGACCTAACATAAGATTGGAACCTATCATCTTACGCCACGACTCCAGCATCTTGGAATTATTGAAATTCTATATGGGAGGCAAGAACCCACCAGAGCGTCAGAAATATATCATCGATAACCTCAGAATGGAAGACGATACCAATATCGACTCATTGGAGTTGATAGGATAAAATTTGGAGATAATTTTACAAAAAAAGGACGCGAAAAAATAAGTTTTTTCGCGTCCTTTTCGTGTAATCTAACTGATATTATTAATAAACGTTATACGACACCTTATTTGGATCCCATTTGTCTTTAGGTGCATTGTCTCTCTCAGGATAACCTATAACAATAGTGTTGAGAGGCAGCACATTTTCTGGGAGTTGCAATATCTTGGTAACGGCTTC
>JAZOCI010000066.1:0-8996 GCA_045596465.1 Bacteroidales bacterium
ACTTCCTATGGATCCTGACATAAGATACGGCAAATTGGACAACGGTATGACTGATTACATCCGTCACAGTGAAAAACCAGACAACAGAGCTGACTTCTACATCGCACAGAAAGTAGGTTCTGTTCTTGAAGAAGAAAATCAAAGAGGTTTAGCTCACTTCTTGGAACACATGGCATTCAACGGAACAACAAATCTTCCAGGAATGACATTAAGAAACTACCTCCAAAGCAGAGGCGTGAAATTCGGAGAAAACCTCAACGCTTACACAGCCATCGACCAGACAGTCTATATGGTGACAAACGTACAGACCGACCTTCCAGGTTTAGTCGACACATGTTTGCTCATACTCCACGATTGGTCAAGCTTCATCGCTCTTGAAGACGCCGAAATCGACAACGAACGTGGCGTCATCTTGGAAGAAGAACGTACAACAGGCGGAGCTAACCGTCGCGTCATGGAACAAATCCTTCCAAAGATGTATCCTAACAGCCCTTACGGCGAACGCCTTCCTATCGGTACAAAAGAAGTTATCGCCAACTTCAAATATGATGAACTCCGTGACTACTACAAAAAATGGTATCGTCCTGACCTTCAAGGTCTCATCATCGTTGGCGACATCGATGTTGACGCTATCGAAGCTCGTATCAAAGAAATGTTCTCCGACATTCCAGCTCCAGTAAATGCCGCAACAAGAACACAATTCATGATCGAAGACAACGAAGAACCTATCGTAGCTATCGCTACAGATCCTGAGTTGACATCTTATCAAATCAGCATGTATCACAAACAAGACGCAACTCCAGATTCTTTGAAAAACGACATCACATATTGGATGAGCGAATATCTTATCAACTTGATTGCTGACATGCAAAACAATAGATTACAAGAACTTACACAAAAACCAAATCCTCCTTTCGTTTACGGTTACAGTTACTACGGTGACTATTACGTATCACCAACAAAAGATGCTTGGACAAATGTTGTAGTCGCTAAAGACGGCGCAGGCATTGAAGAAGCTATCGCAGCTATAGTGGCAGAAACAAAACGTATGCAAGAATACGGTTTCACAGCTTCAGAATATGAAAGAGCAAAAGCCGACTTCTTGAAATATGTCGAAAGTGCTTATAATGAAAGAAATAACACAGAAAACGAAAAACACGTTGACGCTTGTTTAGATCATTTCTTAAGCAACGAACCAATGATGGATATTGAAACAGAATATCAATTATATCAACAAATTATCCCTAACCTTCCATTAGAAGCTATCAACGCTTTAGTGAAAGAAATCATTCCAGAAAACAATTTCGTCATGACATTGTTGGCTCCTGAAAAAGAAGGCGAAGTACTTCCTACAGAAGAAGAATTGTTGGCGATGTATAACAACGCACTGAATGTAAAAGTTGAAGCTTACGAAGAAGAAGTATTCGACGGTCCTATCGTTCCGAAACTCCGCAAAGCTGGTAAAGTTGTAGCCGCCACAAAAGACGAAGTTCTCGGCACAACAGAATGGACACTCAGCAACGGCATGAAAGTCATCTACAAACAAACCACATTCAAAGAGGACGAAATCAGAATGAGCGCTTACAGCGAAGGCGGTTTGACAGCACTTCCACAAGATGACCCATACACATTACAAGTTTTAGGCGACATCATCACCTTAGGCGGTGTAGGCGAGTTCAGCGCAATAGATCTTCCTAAAGTATTGGCAGGCAAGAAAGTCAGCGTTTCTCCATACATCAGCACATATTCAGAAGGTATGAGCGGTTCATGTTCTCCAAAAGACTTGGAAACAATGTTACAACTCGTCTACTTATACTTCACAGCACCACGTGCCGACCAAGAAGCATTCGCATCAAATATGGAACGTACAAAAGCTATGTTGAAAAACATGGAATTAAACCCAATGATCACTATATCAGACACATTGAATAAGGTAATGTACAACAACCACCCATTGACAGTCAGAATGAAAGCTGAAGACTACGACAAAGTAGATTACGCAAAAGCTATGGAAATGTACAAAGACCGTTTTGCTGATCCAAACAACTTCACATTCACTTTCGTCGGTAACATCGACGTTAAGACATTCAGACCATTGGTTGAACAATATTTAGCTTCATTGAAGAAGAGCAAACGTAGTGAAAACTGGAAAAACATCGGTCTTGCAGTAAACGACGATAATTATGTGACACATTACAGAAAAGAAATGCAAGATCCTAAGACATCTGTCTATATGATTTACAACGGAGACATGGAATACAATCTCTACAACGACACATATATGGACGTTCTTTCAGATGTTTTAGACATTGTTTATACAAAATCTATCCGTGAAGAACAAGGTGGCACATACGGCGTCGGCGTCATGGGTTCTGTCAACAACAGACCTGAAAACGACTTCAGATTCCTCATCGCTTTCGATACTAACGATGAAGTTTATGCAACATTGATGGACATCGCCAAAGCAGGTCTCAAAGACATAGCAGAAAACGGCCCACGTCAAGAAGATCTTTCTAAAGTATTGGAAAACAAACTCAAGAAGAGAGTTGAAGATATTCAAGAAAACAGATTCTGGACAAACGCCATCATCTCAGCAGAAAGAGACAACATCGACTTTGTCACAGAATACGAAAACATCATCAACAGCATCACTGTTGAATCTGTCGCCGATTTCGCAAAACAAATCGTTAACGGCAGCTTGAAAGAAATCGTTCAGCTTCCAGTGAAATAATAGTTTACAATTAACAATCTACAATTTACAGTTAGCAATTAAAGACAAAGTTGTTGACTGTAAATTGTTGATTTTGATAATAACAACAATTTTAAAACAATAATTTTTATGACAGAAAAGATTCAAACCTTACGCGACTCGGCAGCCATGAGATGGATTGCTTTGTTGCTTTTAGCTTTTGCGATGTTCTGTTCATACGTGTTCATGGACATCTTGTCGCCTATCAAAGACCTCATGCAATCGGAAAGAGGTTGGGACTCCACAGCATTCGGCACAATGCAAGGTGCTGAGACATTCTTGAATGTATTCGTGTTCTTCCTCATCTTCGCAGGTATCATATTAGACAAGATGGGTGTCCGTTTCACAGCCGTATTATCAGGCGCGGTGATGCTCGTCGGCGCTCTCGTCAAATGGTATGCTGTAGCCGACAGTTTCAAAGGCAGCGGTTTGGAGACATGGTTCACCAACAATCTCAACTACATTCCAATCTTTGACGAATTAGGAGTATCTCCATTTTACAGAGGCATGCCAGCATCAGCCAAGGTCGCGGCTATCGGCTTCATGATCTTCGGTTGCGGTGTCGAGATGGCAGGCATCACTGTTTCACGCGGTATCGTTAAATGGTTCAAAGGTCGTGAGATGGCATTGGCAATGGGTTCAGAAATGGCATTAGCACGTCTCGGCGTCGCTACATGTATGATCTTCTCCCCTATGTTCGCCAACCTCGGCGGCAAAGTAGACGTATCACGCGCTGTAGCATTCGGCGTCGTCTTATTGTGCATCGCTCTTATCATGTTCATCGTTTATTTCTTCATGGATAAGAAGTTAGACTCACAGACAGGCGAAGCAGAAGAGAAAGACGATCCATTCAAAATTAGCGACATCGGCAAGATATTGTCAAGCTGGGGTTTCTGGTTAGTTGCACTTCTCTGCGTGCTTTACTATTCAGCTATCTTCCCATTCCAGAAATACGCCGTCAACATGTTACAATGTAACCTTACATTCACAGAACCAACAGGATTCTGGGCTTCAGAAGCAGTTACCATCGTACAGTATGTAATCATGTTAGCTGTAGCAGCATGTTCTTTCGCAAGCAACTTCTCAAAGAACAAAGGCATGAAATACGGCTTGATGGCAGTAGCTATCGTATGCTTAGTGGTTTATTGCTACATGGGTTATATGCGTGGCTCCGCAGCATCAGTATTCGCAGTGTTCCCATTGTTGGCTGTAGCTATCACTCCTATCCTCGGCAACTACGTCGACCATAAAGGCAAGGCTGCATCTATGTTGATGATAGGTTCATTGTTACTCATCATATGCCACCTCACATTCGCTTTCATCTTACCTTTATTCAAAGGTCAAGCTGTCGGTGGCATCATAGTAGCATACGTAACAATCTTAGTATTAGGCGCATCATTCTCATTGGTACCAGCAGCATTATGGCCAAGTGTTCCAAAATTGGTCGATGCTAAGGTTATCGGCTCAGCATACGCTTTGATATTCTGGATTCAAAACATCGGTTTATGGTTATTCCCATTATTAATAGGTAAGATCTTGGATAAGACAAATGCTCCTGGCACAGACCCTGTTGAGCTCAACTACACATGGGCTTTGGTGATGTTAGCATGCTTAGGTATCGCTGCACTCATCATCGGTGTCATCTTGAAGAGAGTCGACAAGAAGAAAAACTTAGGATTGGAATTGCCAAATATCACAGAAGAATAAGACTACAAGTCAATGAGTAGAGACGTCATGATAAGATGGCGTCTCTTTTTTTTATCCGTTAAAAGAGATCCACTAAATGACGCTAAATTATGTGATAGGTTCAGTAAACTGTCGTGTAATTTCGTGGACAAAAAAAAACGTCCCGAAAAATTCGAGACGTTATTCTGTGGAAACTGCTGGGGTCGAACCAGCGACCTCCTGCTTGTAAGGCAGGCGCTCTAAACCAACTGAGCTAAGCTTCCATTAAACTAAAGAACCTATTTCCTTGTGTTTTGCGAGTGCAAAGATACAAACTTTTTTCAATCGTGCAACATAATTTTTTAAAATATTAATATTTTTTTATTTCCATTTAAAATCAATAAATTATACTTAATTTTTATTAAGAAATCATTATTACAATGAAGATTATTAATAATTATTAAGAGATTTTATTAATATTTTAATCACAATTTAATTTATTTTACTTTTGTTATAAAAAATAGGGTTACACTATTTCATAAAAGATATTTTATGATTATATTTGCAAGTAATAACAAAACTTAAATTTATGGCAACGAAGGAGGAAATCAAAAGGTCACGAGAATTAGTTGACGAAGCCATCGAGGTTTTACTCAAGAAAACTGGCACCAAGAAGTCTGACATTATAAGACCTGCTTTGATAAGATGGTCGATGAACAATTTGGATTTACTAAGCGAAGAAGAGTACGAATATTTCAAACCTATAATAGATTATAACAACGCACACAAGGAGGAATGGAAATGGACGCAGAAAAAAAGAAAATGCAAGAAGAACTGACAAGAGTTCTTCTCAAAAAGGCAGCATTGAAAAAAAGACATATTACCGAGTTGGCTCTAAAGATCTGGGCTTGGGATTATATGGACCTTTTTAATGAAAATGAAATAGAACGGTATAAAAGCATCATTTTATGACAAAATCGAATCAAAACCACATATTTATTGATACCAATATTATAATAGGAGCTTACTTGAAAAACAAAAAATACGAAGATGAAAAACGCTGTTGGGATTATCTAACATCATTAGTTGGCAAAAAAATTTACATTTCTTCATTGAGTATAGCTCAGTTCGTATCGACATTTCAACATCACAAGATTAACAAAAAGTTAATCAGAGATTACGTAATAAATATACTTACGAAAGTAAATATTATTGATTTTACGAAAGATGACATCAGGAAATCTTTACTGATGAAAGAGAATGATCTTGAAGATAATATTCAGTATGTGCTCGCTAACAAATTAAAATGCGGAATATTCTTCACTCAAAACACAAAAGATTATAATTCATATATCAATGTCATAGTTTATACAGCAAAAGAGCATAGAACCATAAAACAATATTAACAATTATTTTGTTATATTTTTACAAAAAAGATTTATCTTTGTTTATAATTTAAAAATCAACGGTTATGACTATAGACGAATCAAAAATAAGAGAAGCTTTTGAAGAAAAGAACTGGGCTGAGATAAAATCACAAGACTCTTGGTCAGTGTTCAAGATAATGTCGGAATTTGTCACCGGCTACGAAACCCTTTCAAAGATAGGACCTTGCGTAGCCATATTCGGTTCGGCACGTACGAAACCTGACAACAAATATTATAAGATGGCTGAAGAAGCGGCTTATATTTTAGTGAAGAAAGGCTTCGGCATCATCACTGGCGGCGGTCCCGGAATCATGGAAGCCGGCAACAAAGGTGCGCACTTCGGCGGAGGCAAAAGCGTCGGTCTCAACATAGTGCTTCCTCACGAACAGAAACCTAATCCTTTCATCGACCAGGATAAAAACATCAACTTCGATTATTTCTATGTAAGAAAGACGATGTTCATGCGCTACGCCCAAGGTTATATCGCATTTCCTGGAGGCTTCGGTACGTTAGACGAGCTCTCGGAAGCTATAACATTGATACAGACAAACAAGCTCATCTCCTTCCCTATCATCATGGTAGGAAAAGAATATTGGGAACCTCTCAACGACTGGTTTAAAAACTCCTTGTTGAAAGAAGGCATGGTAAGCGAAGAAGACTTCGACATCTTCCACATCGTCGATACTGTAGAAGAAGCCGTCGCTATCATCGAAGAGTTCTATCATAAATACGCTTTGAAACCGAACTTTTAATTAATGCATAATTCATAATGCATAATGCATAATTAAGTTAATAAGTTAATTATGCACTATGAATAGCTAATTATGAATTATAAATTATGAATTATGAATTACATAGAGGTACCTATTAATATTATAAGCATCGAAGGTGATGGATTTCATCTTATCGCGGAAGGTTTGATTAACGGCGAGTCTGCTCGTTTTGTCGTCGATACCGGAGCTTCGAGAACTGTCTTCGATAAGGAACGAATTTTAGCTTATATCGACAATCCTGAATTTAACGAGAAAGAAGGACTCTCGGCTGGAATCGGCGGGACTGATATTTCGAGTTTTATCTTTAATATTGAAGAATTAAGTTTCGGTGAACTTACCATAAAAGATTATCAGGCTGTCGCAATGGATTTATCTAATGTGAACAATTCATACGCGATGCTGAATATTCCTCCCGTTGATGGAGTTCTTGGCGGCGACTTGCTGTGTAAACACAAAGCCGTCATAAGCTATAAGTTAAAGAAAATGCGTCTCACACCAAAACACTGACTATGGCGAAGATTTTAATTATAGACGACGAAGCTGCTATCCGTCGAATATTAAAAGAGATTTTAGAACACGAGCAATATCAAGTTGATGATGCCGCGTCTGCTATCGAAGCTTTTCCTTTAGTTAGAGATAATGAATACGATGCGATATTGTGCGACATCAAGATGCCACAGATGGACGGCATTGAATTTCTCGAAGAAGCGAAAAAAATCAGTGACGCGCCTATCATCATGATTTCCGGTCATGGCACTATAGACACCGCCGTTGAAGCGATAAAAAAAGGAGCCTTCGATTATATCTCGAAACCGCCAGATTTGAACAGACTGCTCATCACCTTGCGCAATGCGTTAGATAAGTCGAAACTGATGACAGAGACGAAAGCCTTGAAGAAGGTAGTGAACCGTAAGTATCAGATGATAGGAAGCTCTGTTGCGATGAACGAGATTCATGACATCATTGACAAAGTAGCTCCTACCAATGCACGCGTGCTCATCGAAGGCGAGAACGGCACTGGAAAAGAATTAGTAGCACGACAGCTTCATGAGTTAAGTAATCGTTCCTACGCTCCTTTTGTTGAGGTCAACTGTGCGGCGATACCTTCCGAGTTAATAGAGAGTCAGCTCTTTGGTCATGAGAAAGGCTCGTTCACCTCAGCCATCAAGATGAAGAAAGGCGACTTCGAGCTTGCCAACAACGGGACTTTGTTTTTAGATGAAATCGGCGACATGAGTCTCTCGGCACAGGCTAAAGTATTGAGAGCATTGCAGGAAAACAAGATTACGCGTGTAGGAGGCGAGAGTGAGATAAATGTCAATGTGAGAATCATAGCCGCGACGAATAAGAATCTGAAGGAAGAAATACAGAAAGGCAATTTCAGAGAAGACTTATATCACAGACTTAGCGTGATAATAATCAACGTCCCGCCATTGCGCAATAGATTAGACGACATTCCAGAGTTGGTAGGATATTTTGTTGAGAATATCTCATCAGAAATGGGCAAAACCTCCCCTACTTTCACACAAGATGCGATAGAAGAGTTGCAAAAATACCGTTGGACTGGAAACATACGAGAGTTGCATAATGTTGTGGAGAGATTAGTGATTTTATGTGGAAATGAGATTAGCGGCGATGATGTGAGGAAGTTTGCGATTTACAATTCATAATTCATAATTCATAATTCATAATTCATAATGGATAGTAAGCCCTGTAAGGGCGAAAGACAATAGGCTGGTATGTAGTGCAGTAGCACGGAATGCCTGCCGAGGAGAGAATGATGGAACCACATATTAGGCAGATTACACTGATTTTCAATGGTGACACATTTTTATAGTAGCCGCTATGCGTTAGGGATTGGAGCGGCATCCTTTGCGAGCGGGAACGGGAACGGGAACGGGGAATGGGAGCGCGAGCAAAGATATAGCGGAAAGCCCGACGGCGTAGCCGGAACGCCCACATTAATTCATAATTCATAATTCATAATGCATAATTCATAATTCATAATTCATAATGCATAATTCATAATTCATAATTCATAATTCATAATGGATAGTGAGCCCTGTAAGGGAGACAGAACGATAGGCAGGTGTGAAGTGAAACAGAACGCCTACCGAAAACAACGAAATCAAATAATTGTTAATTGTGAGCTATATTTTAAATTAAAATTTGTATCTTTGCAAAACAAATTATGCATTATGAATTATGCATTGTAAATTGTTCATTGACATGGGGTTGACCGGTTTTGACAGCTTGTAGAATGGTCATGTAAGCATGCTGAGCCGTGCAGTGAAGCTCATAAATCTTAGCTGCGAAAAATTAATTGGCGAAAATAACTACGCTCTCGCTGCTTGATCGAAGAACAGTAGATCGTTGCTTAAT
>JAZOCI010000067.1:0-8418 GCA_045596465.1 Bacteroidales bacterium
AGAGAATTATATTTATTTTGGTCGTAATAAGTTGCCATAATGTTAAAATTAGTTTACAAATTTAGTAAAATTATAATTCAGAATGTATAATTCATAGTGCATAATTTTAATAAAAACGAGTAGTCATGAAGAAGGAGGAACTATTTAAGATTCAAAGCAATACGTTAAAGGTAAAGATTGGTGATGTGCTTTTATCGGAACCTTTCATGAACGATTATTACTTTCGACGTTCCGTCATTCTCATCATCGACCACAACGAAGAAGGCAGTCTCGGCGTGATTTTCAACAAAAGGCTCGCTATACCTTTCAACGAGATTGTTCAAGGATTTCCAGAATTTAAAGCAGACGTTTATCTTGGCGGACCTGTTGAGACCGACAGAATTTTCTTCATTCACACTCTTGGGGAGATGATTCCCGACTCACATAAAATATGCGGTGGTTTATATTGGAGCGGAAATGTCAGCGTACTTAAAACCATGATTAAGTTAGACTTAATAAAGCCACACGAAGTTCGTTTCTTCGTTGGATATGCAGGTTGGGACGGTGGACAATTAGTCAATGAGTTAAAGGCAAACACTTGGTTAGTAGGAAGATTTGACAGCAAAACGTTACTTCATGCCAAACCTAATAAGATGTGGAGCGGATTTGTCAATCAAATGGGACAACGATATTCGCTTTGGAACAAATTTCCTGTTAATCCATCGTCGAATTAAGGGTATCAAGAGTTTATTTTACTGCTTCGTAAAACAAGTCATGGATTTCTGTTCGTAAGTTCAACTGCGACAGTTTGTTATTATCTGAAGTCGGATAAACTCTGTTAGACAAAAATATCACGATAAGATTATTTTCGGGATCAGCCCAAGCGAAAGTACCAGTAAAACCCGAATGTCCGTAACTTGCTAAAGACGATTGTTTTGAAGGTGTATAATATTGAGCATCAGGATCTAATTCAGGTTTATCAAATCCAACACCTCTTCTGTT
The DNA here is from genome assembly GCA_045596465.1 of Bacteroidales bacterium. GTDB lineage: Bacteria > Bacteroidota > Bacteroidia > Bacteroidales > F082 > Limimorpha. Next base: position 982 of record JAZOCI010000067.1, read on the forward strand.
TTCGTTATCGGCAAAAGGCGCAGAAGTAAAATATTTTATCGTCTCTTCAGAAATAAATTGAGTTCCATTAGCGTAACCGTTGTTAAGAAGCAGCTGCAACATCACCGCCAAATCTCTTGCGTTAGAGAAAAGTCCGGCGTGACCAGAAATTCCTCCCATCAAGGCAGCAGTCTGATCATGTACGTCACCGCAAATCAGTTGATTACGAAAATATTTATCATCTTCTGTTGGAACAATATTATTAATATCGTGTTTATTTAACGGCTTAAAACAAATATGATTTAGGTTCAGAGGTTGAAAGAAATTATCTTCAAGAAATGATTCAAACGATTGATTAGTAATAGCTTCAACAATTGAAGGGACGAAATAAAATCCTAAATCGCTATATTTATATTTCTTTTCTTTCAGTTCCGTCTTCATAATTGTATCATAAATCTGATATTTAAAATCATCCGAAATGTAAAGATTTCGAGCTACACGAATAGTATGCTCTTCGTCGATATATTCTCTAAAATATTGCATATCAGGAACATTATCCTTACAAGTCATTTTATAAATCGGAATCCATGGAGTGAAACCTGCCTGATGTGTCAGAAACTCTATCAATTTAATTTCACCTTTATCCGACTGATTCATAAAAGGAAAGAAGTCACCTAATGTAGAGTTTAAATCAAGTTTTCCTTCATCATAAAGTTTCATTAAAGCAAAAGAAGATGCAAAAAGTTTTGTCAAAGAAGCTATATCATAAACAGATTCATTATCAACATTTTTCTCTGCTTCATAAGTAAATTTTCCATAATTTCTCTCAAAGATAATTTTTCCATCTTTTAATGCCAAGACCTGACAACCCGGATATGCCTTTTGCGAAATTCCGTCAAGCAAAAGAGAATCTATTTTCTGAATATATTGATTATCAATCAAAGCGACAGGCAAAGTCTCTGGCGAAAGAAAAGCCTGATATTCAATACCGTAACCGCATTTATATTTTTTTAAAGAAACGGGGAGTTTACCTTTAGGCGACATCTTACCAACAAGAATATCGACGATTGCATTCTCAACCATCATATTATCCTCATAACCAATAAGAAGAGAAGAAAGATTTCTACCAAAAGTAAATTTATCCACCGCATACGGACTTCCGAACAAATTGAAAATCAACTTAGTAGAATTAGGTATATTATCGACAAAAGAAATCATTGCAGGAGTGATACCATAATTTTTTGAAGGATAACTTGAGGTATTTCTGATATTCAAAACTACATAATCGTATGATTTTAATTGCTTTGCAGTACGTTTCATCTCTTCTGTCGAAGCATCTTTATTCAACAAGAAAGGCGTATTTTCAATACCGTTATCATTCAATCTTTTTGAAATAGAATTATCTTTTCCGAAAGTCACGACAGCTATTTTCTTACCAATATTTTTCTTTAAAGGAAGAATATTTTTCTTATTAACAAGCATAGTAACAGCCTCGTTATAAAGACGTTGCTTCAAATTATAATATCGACTTTGATGTAAATCGTTATTCAATCTTTCAACAGATTGCGACTCGTAATTATTTAAGCCAAGCTGATATTTATATCTTAATATTTTTTTACAACTCTCCTCTACCCTATTCTTCACATCAGGATTATTTTTAGCTGCGTCGATGACGATTTGCATAGAAACCTCAACGTCAATAGGCAGAAGCATGATGTCGTTTCCAGCCATAATTGCCTGAAGGCAAACACTATCAGGGTCGATTCCATTATAAGCGGCTTTCATTTCAAGACCGTCGGTAAAGATAATTCCGTCATAATTCATCTCATTTCTAAGAAGATCTGTCACAATATTTTTTGACAAAGATGAAGATTTATTAACAACAGGTTCGAGAGCTGGAAAATAAAGATGTCCTACCATTGCGCCTTTTACACCATTGTCAATCAAATATTTAAAAGGCAGCAATTCTATCTTGTTTATTTCTTCTAAAGAATTTTTAACAACAGGAAGAGCATGATGCGAATCTGTGACAGTGTTACCATGACCAGGAAAATGTTTCATAGAAGGAAGCACGCCGTTATTTTGCATAGCGAGAGCGTATGCCGCACCTTTACGAGCCACATTATCAGGATCTTCACCAAAACTACGGAATCCAATAACAGGATTGTTAGGCTCATTATTAACGTCTATAGTCGGAGCAAAATTGACATTAATTCCGAGGCGAGCACATTGTTCTGCTATTTGAATTCCCATTTCTGAGATAAGCAAATCATTAGTCACAGCACCGAGTGTCATCTGATAAGGATATGATAATCCGTCGTTTATACGCATTCCTAATCCCCATTCGCCATCAATGGCAATCATCAGAGGAGTCTGTGCTTTCGACTGCCATTCATTAGCTTGCAACAATAAATCTTCAGCGTCAGTTCTGAAGAAAGTCACGCCGCCGATGTTATATTTCTCGATAAATTCATCAACATTCTCATTAAAATCCTGATTAGGATCGTTAGCTCTTACATTCATCAGCTGACCTATTTTCTGTTCGAGAGTCAGTGAGTTAAACACAGAATCAACCCATTTCTCTTCGTCATTTTGAGCGAATAAATTTATAGAAACGAGTAAGGATAAAATTAAAAATATCTTTTTCATTGTTTAATAATTTTCACAAAATCAACAAGTTCATTAAAGTCAAATGGTTTATAAACTATTTTCTTTTCTTTATCCAAGAGATAAAAACTCGGTGTTCCAGTCACGGCATAATCATCGACGAAAGGACAATTCCATTCCAATCCATCGTGGTAGAAATATCCGTTGAGTTTAGTTTTTTTAACAAGATTCTTAATTTTTTTTAAGTCACCTTTCACACTCACTGCCACTAAAGAAAAGTCAGGATTTTCATCTAAAAATATTTTAAGATCTTTGATATTTTCACGACAATGGTCGCAGGTATAAGACCAGAAATAAACTATAGTAAAATCATTATCAATAGAATATAAGTCAAAACTTTCATCAAAGATTGTCGTACCAGAAATATTTTTCGCAATGCTTCCTATTCTTGCTCTTGAATTAAATTCTGCTATTGAAAGAAGTTCATTATATTGATTTTCAGTACATTCTATATTTTCAGAATATGGTATACGAGTCAGATAGTCAACGATTTCGTTAATTTTCAATTCATTAAAAGATTCGATAAGAAATCTAAATATAAATTTATACATCTCAAAATTAACAGAAGCTCGATTTAAGACATTATCCGACGCAAGAATCAACGACATGATTTGCTGCTCTTGATTTTGATCTGAAGTCAATTGTATCGACAGAAAATCAAATATTTTATTTGTCAGCACATCGGTAGGAATCAAAGACAAATCATTAAAATCCACATCATTGAAAAAGTTAGCAATCATATCGTTACGCTGTTTTTTAAAATCGTCATTCAGATTAAGCGAAGGAAATCTATCGACTTTAATAAGTTTTGAAGCGTAATTATCATGAAGCATCAAACTATCTGTAAAAGAAACGAATGCGTTTTGCAGCTGCTCATATTCATTAAGCGATTTTATATAAAACTCCGAATCTTTATCATAATCGCGAAGTATAGGTTTCAATAGGTTTAAGGAGTTAAGAGTCTGTTCCTTAATAACTTGATAAGCATACCAATCTCTATTTGCCTGCGAATCGAGGAAATCTACCGCTGAATTATCATCAATATCCTTAACAAGAATTTTAATTGGAGCATCATCATAAAGAAAGTCAACTGTTTGACCAAATTCTGTTTCAAGTTGATACATTCCTTTTGACAAATTGCTATTAAATTCCACCCTTTTATCAGCAGTCATCATCACAGAATCAATCACTTCCAAGTAGAGACCGTTGAAAGAATTAAGATAGACTTTTTGTTGAGGAACATTAAAAAGAGTCGCCGATACCGTTTGAGCATTATTCAAAAACGGCATCAACAACAACAATATAATTATCAGCAGTTTACGATTATCCATATATAAAATTAGTGATTAAACAAAGATACGATTTTTTTTAAAGTCTACAAGGAAACATGTCCACAAGACAACAAGTTTTTTTCTTAAATTTGCATTCATATAATTTTTCAGTATCATTTTTATAAAATATTGATTTTCAATAATGAAAACTCAAATCAGTAATAAAGAAATTTGGAGTATTGCCTTACCGATAATGTTAGGCAATATGGCTCAGACCATTATCAATTTCACCGACACTGCATTTTTGGGACGATTGGGAGTCATTGCCTTAGGAGCGTCGATGCTTGCAGGTCTGTTTTATTTCGTCTTCACCACCATTGCAACTGGCTTTGCCATTGGAATACAGATAATTATAGCGAGACGATTTGGCGAAGGTAATCACGGGAGAATAGGCGTCATCTTTCAACACGGATCCATTTTCGTCTTAATATTAGGATTGATTTTATTCTCCATCTTATACATTTTCTCCGACCACCTTCTTTTATGGCTCATCGACTCGCCGAACATTTACGATGCCTCGTTAGAATACATCAAATACCGTCAGTTAGGAATTATCTTCGTGTGTTTCAACTTCTTATACAGAGCATTATATGTAGGAATTTCAAATACTAAAGTCATTACATATTCTACTATAATAATGGCTGTTGTTAATATATTTTTAGATTACTGTCTGATTTTCGGTAATTTCGGTTTTCCAGAGATGGGAATAGGCGGTGCGGCATTAGCGTCGTTCTGCGCAGAAGTATCGGCATTCACATTCTTTACCGTATATAGTTATGTCACATTGAGAAACAAGGACTACGGCATGTTCAAACTACACAGATTAGAATCCGAGCTCATGGGAAGAATATTAAAATTAGCGACACCTACCATGATACAGAAGCTATTCTCGTTCAGCGTTTGGTTCATTTTCTTCATCCTGATAGAAAAGATGGGCGAAACAGCCACGGGCATCTCCTCGATTGTACGCAGCGTCTATATGATTCTCATCACTCCATGTTTCGCCTTCGCCACCACGACAAATACAGTAGTGAGCAGAATTATTGGCGAAGGACATTCCGACCAAGTCTTCAGCACAATAAATAAGATATTGAAAAACTGTCTGTTATGCACAATACCGATTATGATATTAGTCGCGATTTTCCCGATACAGATAGCAAGGATTTACACCGACGACTTAAACCTCGCACAGTTAGTCGTTCCTTCTATTTATGTGATATGCTTCGGTACAATTTTCCAAGGCATTGGTAATGCGTACTTTGAAGCCGTCTCAGGAACAGGAAACACCTCGGCGGCATTATATTTAGAAGCTGTCATTTTAGTAATTTACGTAGCTTTCATCTGGGCGATGACTCATCTTACGACAAGAGTTGAGTTGGTCTGGACCGCAGAAATTCTATATGGCGCGCTCTTAGGAATTTTATGTGGCATTTATATGAAATTCGCCAAATGGGACAAGAAGAGAGTTTAGTTTACAGTTTACAATTAACAGTTTACAATTAACAGTTAAGAATGTAGAGTTTGTAAAAGATGAAGGTTCTATTAATAATATTTGGTTCTATCTCATTGATATTAGGTGTTATTGGCATTTTTCTTCCAATATTACCGACGACGCCCTTACTTCTTCTTTCTGCCTGGTGTTATTTCAAAAGTTCGGAGAAATTATACAACAGACTCATCAACAGCAAGCATTTAGGTTCATACATAAAAAACTTTAGAGAGAACAAGATAATCCCTCTGAAGACTAAAGTTTACATCATTACATTATTATGGCTCAGCTTGTTATATTGTATCTTCTTCGTCGCAAGCGAAATGCTCTGGCTGCAAATATTACTCGCCATAATATTAATAGGAGTCACGATTCACATTCTTTCATATAAGAGCAAATAAGGTTTCTGTGGATAATCCACACGTCCGTGTGACTCAACGGGAGATGAGGACTTTTTATGAATATACTTCCTTTTTGATTGTATCAAAGTTCATTTATCTTATCCAAAAGAAAATCTTCGATATTGATATACTGCACGCCTTTGTCGTCGGTCCATGGCAAAACATTATCACGTACCACTACAATTTTAGTATAAGAATCATCTATTCTATTTAAAGAATTAACTTCTTGCTTACGTTTTTCTTCATCAGCCACTGTAAGAGCTGATTGAATATAATATCGCTTCTCCGTTTGATTAACGACAAAATCGACTTCCAACTGTGAACGTACTTTCTTGCCATTCTCATCTATGTGATTATATTCTACAACACCAACATCAACATTAAAACCTCTCGCAATGAGTTCATTGTAAATGATGTTTTCCATGATATGATTTTCTTCCTGTTGGCGGAAGTTGAGACGAGCATTCCTCAACCCAATGTCTGTAAAATAATATTTCAGCGGAGTGTCAATATATGAACGGCCTTTTATGTCGTAACGATATGACTTACACAGTATATACGCGTCAATAAAACAATCCAAATACGTAGAAATAGTTTCATTCTTCACATTTAATCCTTTTACAGATTTAAATGTATTTGACAATCGAGTTGGATTAGACAATGACCCTACTGAAGATGCAATCACATTAAGTAATTCGTCAAGAACTTCAATGTTTGCTCGCAACCTATTTCGTTCTACTACATCTTTTATGTAAGTCAACCGAAATAATTCCTGCAAATATCTTGATTTTTCTTCATAAGTGCTTTTGTGCAAAACGTATGGCATTCCTCCGAAAGTCATATACTCACGCCAAGCGTAACGTTTCTCATTCGGGTATGCAGCATAAAACTCATCGTAAGTAAGAGACGTAATGTGAATCTCTTCTCCCCTATCTCTAAAAGCCGTAGCAACATCCGATGAAAGCATTTTGGAATTGCTGCCAGTAACATAAACATCAACATGTGGCAAACTTCTCAAGCCTAAAAGAACATCAACAAAAGTTATTTTAGAGTCTGATTCTTTTGGCATATAAGGATTCTTTATAGACTCAACCATCTGAATTTCATCCAACAAGATGTAATAATCCTTCTCAGTATTGGCAACTTTTTCACGAAGATATGCGCCTAATTCCAACGGATTACGATAACGCACATTAATGTCGTTATCCAATTCAACAGTTATAATCTGTTCAGGAAGAACGCCTTCTTGCAAAAGATAATCCCGATAAAGCACGCTAAGTAAATATGATTTACCGCAACGCCTAACGCCAGTTATTATTTTCACCTGACCATTCTTGCGACTATTGATAAGTTTTTGAAGATACCTGTTACGTTCTATTTTCATAAATTAAGGGGCATTTTTGCGGTTATCCGCATTTTTACCCTGCAAATATATAAAAAAAGATCAAATAAAACAAAAAAATACAGTAAAAAGTAAATAAAGATATAATGTCTTTTAACCTTCGGTTGTCAACGGACAACGGTCAACGGTCAACAGTCATTATCCATTCGGTGAATGAGCAGTCACACG
>JAZOCI010000068.1:0-9994 GCA_045596465.1 Bacteroidales bacterium
CAATGACATTCTTATGCCGGCGATGACTCTGTTGGGACAGCGTTTCGAAGAAGGCAAGGTGTTCCTTCCGTCGTTGGTGAAGGCAGCTTCTGCCATGAATGCCGCTATGGATGTCTTGAATAAGACCGTCACATTTACAGACACTTCCAAGAAGAAAGTCACGCTCGCCACTGTCTATGGCGACGTCCATGATATAGGTAAGAATATTGTCGGAACGGTTTTGAAGAGCTCCGGCTTTGAGGTGGAAGACCTCGGCATACAGGTGCCGGCAGAGAGAATAGTAGAGTCGGCGAAGAGCTCGCAGGCTGTATGTATGAGCGGTCTCATCACGCCATCGTTGACGCAGATGATAAAAGTGTTGCAGCAACTCAATGAAGCAGGCTTGTCGATACCTGTCGTGGTAGGCGGCGCCGCAACATCTAAACTCCATACTGCCTTGAAGATGGCGACAGTGTATAATGGTCCTGTGGCAAAGGCGACGACAGCGATAGACACAGTGAATTTGGTGAATAAACTGACAGACCATCAAGCATGTCTGAGCCTTTATGAAGAACAAGAAGCGATGCGCAGGCAGAAGACCGAAAACATCGCACTCGCCGATTATAGTTCGATAAAGATCGAGATACCAGAATACGAGACATTCAAGCCACAACAAGAAGGCTTCTTCACGTTGAAACCTTCTATTGAAGAGGTGCTGCCTTATATCGATTGGAACTATTTCTTCTTCTCCTTGCAGCTCTACGGAAAATATCCTGAGATATTGAAGAACGAAGAAGCAGCACAAGTCTTTGAACATGCACAGAAAATACTGAATAATATCATTGCTGACAAGTCGCTCGAGATAGAAACTCGATTTGCAGTCGTCAAAGCCGAGAACATAGGCGACGATGTGATAAGATTGTCGGACGGAGCTAATATTGTGGAGCTTCCGATGCTGAGACGTCAGACGCAGATGCAAGAGTCGCTTTCTATAGCCGACACTGTGGCTCGTAACGATTATCTTTCTGTATTCGCACTCACGGCAGGCGTGGGTTTGTCGAAACTGATGTCGGAGGCAGAAACGCCTTACGACGCTTTGATAATAAAGCTTATAGCTGATAGACTCACCGAAGCCACAGGCGAATATCTGCATCATAAAGTACGTTCCGAATACTGGGGCTTCGACAAAACGCCGTTCTCCTTCGACGAGAAACAATATCAAGGAAGAAGAATGTGCTTCGGCTATCCTGCCTGTCCCGACCACTCTCTGAAGAGACGCGTCTTCGACTTCCTGCAAGTGGAACAAAATACAAATATGCGACTTACAGACAGTTACATGATAACGCCAGAAGAATCCTTATGCGGATTGTTTACTTCGCGAGGAGATTATTTCTCGGTGGGAAGAGTCGATGAAACGCAGCTCGCACATTATTCAAAACATATTGGATTGTCGGTAGAAGAATTGAAAGAATTATTGCCAAATAACATTTGAGATGAAAGTCATTGATATATATAACTCATTGAAGGATAGTGGAAAGAAAGGATTTTCCATTGAGATATTACCACCTGTGAAAGGTACGAGCTTAGATGATATTGAGAAGTCGTTGCTACCTATCATACCGCTCGGACCGCAGTTTATCAACATCACTTTCCATGCTCCGGTGAGGAAGTTTATCAATGAAAATAATGTCACTACTTTAGTGGAGTCGCATCCGAGGACTGCCACCGCTGCTGTGGCAGGAGCGCTCAAGAGAAGGACGGGAATTGAAGTCGTACCGCATTTAGCATCAGCATATTATACAAAACTGCAACTCGAAGACTTCGTCATAGACTTCTCGTATGAAGACTTAGACAACGTCTTCGTGATACGCTCCGACAAAGACCCTTTAGACTCTAAATTCAGAACCAATCCCTTCGGACACTCCAACGCCATAGGCTTGGTGGAGCAGATAAAAAATCTCTCGAAAGGAATATATCACGACAAATTCGTCAAGGAGACCACGCCATTAGACTTCTGTATCGGCGTGGCGGCATATCCGGAGAAACATCAGGAAGCGACATCATTAGATGACGACATTCAATATCTCAAGCAGAAAGTCGATAAAGGCGCATCATATATTGTGACGCAGATGTTTTATGACAACGAGAAGTTTTATTCTTTTATGGATAAATGTCTTAAAGTCGGTATCGACGTTCCTGTTATTCCTGCCTTGAAGCCACTGTCGTTAGCGTCGCATCTCACATCTTTGCCAAACACCTTCAGTATAGAAATGCCAGAAGAGCTGAGACAGTCGGTGACAGCCGTCGCCGATGACAAAGAAGCGGTGAAGAAAGTTGGAATGGAATGGTGCCTGCGACAATCGGAAGATTTGTTGAGACAAGGATTTCCTTTGATACATTATTTCACGATGGGAAGAATGAACGACCTTTCAAAGAATCTCACGGGGATTTTTTAATTAGGAATTAAGGGGATTTTTTAAAATATGAGAAACTGAAAACTTGAAAATCTGAAAAATTGGCTAAAGACAAAAGGCTAAATGTTTTATAGATATTTCTCAGATTTTCAGATTCTCAAATTTCACAATATCTCGTTGTCTTTAAATCTATGGCATAAATTTTGCTAATTTCGCGCCGTTGAAAAATATCTCGTTAATAAAACTCTTTTAAAATATTTATGAAAAAGATAACATCACTTTTTTTACTACTTACCTTATTAATATCATCATACACGATTAACGCTACAGAAATAGAAGCACCTGCTGAACCTGAGATAAAAGGTAAAGTCATTGATATGGAGACTGATGGTCCGCTCGAATATGCTACCGTCAGTCTTTTTAATTTCCAAGACTCGACATTAGTGACAGGCGTCATCACCGATTCTAAAGGAAATTTCTCCTTGAAAACTAAGCCCGGAAAATATTATGTCGTGATACAATTTATCGGTTATGAGTCGAAGACGATAAACATAAATCTCAAAGATAATGTGTCGTTGGGAAATGTTATGTTACGTCCCGATTCGGCTTTGCTTGAAGAAGTGGAGGTTGTGGCGGAGAAAAGCACCATGACGATGACTCTCGACAAACGTGTCTTCAACGTAGGCAAGGACGTGAGCAGCACCGCCGGCAACGCGATAGAAGTCCTCGATAATATCCCGTCTGTCAATGTTGATGTTGAAGGTAATGTGAGTTTGCGTGGCGACAGTGGCGTCCAAATCCTCGTCGATGGCAAGGTGTCGGGATTAGCAGGCGTCAGCACGCAGGATGCGCTCCGTAGCCTCCAGGCTGATATGATTGAGAAGATTGAAGTCGTAACAAACCCTTCGGTACGTTACGATGCTGAAGGTACCGCTGGTATCATCAACATAGTTCTGAAAAAAGATAAACGTAAAGGCTTAAACGCCTCTGTCGACTTACGCGGTGGCTTCCCCGTACAATGGGGCGAGAAGTTCTTTAAAGAAGATTTTCCTTTCCAGACAGGTATAGGCGCTGGTATCAACTACAGATTCAAGAAATTAAATCTATTCGCAAACTATAACTTCAACTATCGCGACGACATCAGCGATGGCTACACCTTGACAGAATATTATAATGGCGATTATGACTACGACCCTACGATAGAAAATCATGACGACGCGACACAGATTACAGAACAATTCACTTATCGTAACAGAAACAGAAAAGGTCATAACGTGCGCGGCGGCTTCGACTATTATTTCACCGATAACGACATCCTTACCTTCAGCACTATGTTCCGTCAGTCGAAAGGTCATAACTTGCCAAGCGTGACTTACATCGATAACTTCCCTTTTGAGAATTTGCAGAACTTCTCACGCCGTACTGAAAATTGGTACAACGACAGACCGATGATGGAATATACTCTTTCTTACGATAAATATTTCGGTAGTAAGGACAACTCGCTTAAAGCCTCAGTGCGTTATTTCACAAACTCCGACACGGAATGGTCTGATATTGTGGACGCTGAATTCTTGACACAGGAAGATATGGATAACGATATTCCTTCTTTAAGCATCAATCAACATACGCAGACGCAAGAGAATCAGGAGAATCTTCAGGCTACAGTCGATTTCGTACATCGCTACGGATTTTCTGTAGTGGAACTCGGTGGTAAATATACAGGTCGTTGGATTAACAATAATATGATGGTTACGGAAAATGGAATTACATTAGAAGATTATACTCACGACTTCGATTATAATCAACAGGTTGCGGCTTTGTATGGTAGTTACGGAAGAGAGTTCGGACGTTTCTCTGGACAGATAGGAATGCGTTATGAGTTCACTCTCATCGACACCTACCTTAAAGGAACCAACAGCGGCAGCAATCAGAATTATCACGACATATTCCCTACAGGTCATATCAATTATTCATTGACAGAAGTAGATCAGATTCAGGCGAGTTACGCCCGTCGTATTCGTCGTCCTTGGTACGGACAGATGGCTCCTTTCCATTCTTTCAACGACGACCGTAATATTAGAACTGGTAACCCTGACTTGAAACCTATCTATACAGACAGCTATGAATTTTCATATCTGCGTTTTTGGGAAAGAGGTAATATCAACTTCACCACATATTATCGTCACAGCACAGATGTCATTCGTCAGTTTACCACTGTGATTGAAGATATTTCATACAGCCGTCCGGAGAACTTCGGCATCAGCGACGATTATGGTATTGAGCTTGTCGGCTCGCTTGATATTTTCAAATGGTGGAACGTCAACGGAAGCATCAACTTCTTCAAGTCGAACACCGTAGGCGATTGGAACAACAGACATTACACTACAGATTCATATAACACTTTTGCACGTCTCGTGACGAAGTTTAGAATCAAGAATGTGTGCGACCTTCAGATTACAGGTCGTTATATGGGACCTCGTGAAGAACCGCTCGGCTACCGCGATGCGAACTATTGGTGCGATTTTGCCGCTTCACGTGATGTGTTTAACAAAAACGCCACTATCTCATTGAATATACGCGATGTCTTTGGTAGCCGCCAACATGGTGGCGAGTCGTGGGGCGACAACTTCTGGCAATATAGCGAAAGTACTTGGAGCACAACCTCAGTGACATTGAACTTCAACTATCGCATCAACCAGCAACAGCAGAAGAGAAGAATGCCGAATCCTTCATCAGGTGACGGAGATTCTTACGAAGGAGAGATGGAATACTAAAAAGAGGCGACCGAGTCGCCTCTTTTTTAGTATTCCATCATTCTATCACTATCTCATCGCAGAAAATCCAACCTGGTTCGCCGGCTCCGACATGCCACTCAGGACATTCGTCGATCTTCTTGGCAACCATCTTGACATATCTTGCAGATAATTTCTTGACGATGGAGAACTCATGAAGGACAGGTTCTTCTGTTTCTTGTGAGATATGATTCTTCATGTTGCCGACTGATTTGAAGTTCTTGCCGTCGTTGGAGATGAAGAACTCCACTTCTTTAGGCATGAAAATCCATGACTTCTGGTCTTGCAAGAAGCTACCTGCCAATCTGTTGATGTCTTGCACCTCGCTTAAATCTACTGTAGCAACGAGGTCGACGCCATGATAACCTTGCCATGTTCCGACGCGGAAGTTGTTGCTACCTCTCTGATAGTCGATGAGCGCGATGTCGCCGCCGGCTTCATATTGTGTGTTATAAGCGTTTTCAATCTTGATGCTTCTTCCTGCAGCAATCTTCTTGAAGTTACCTTCTATCACATTGCTCTTCTTGCCGTCTTTTATCGCAACGACTCTCACGTCTGCGCTTTCGTCTATGCTGAATGGAGCGGTATATAATGTGCTGTTTTCGTTAGGCTCGCTGCCATCGATGGTGTAATAAATCTTGGCGTCAGCGTCGATGTGACTTAACTCTACATTCAATGTCTCGAAGAAGACGTCAGAAGCTACTGTTATGACAGGTGTTGTCACGATGATAGGACCGTCGATTTTCTGAGTAGGACAATCTTTCAAGTCTCTTGCCCATTCCGATTTACGGTTGTTGGTCATTTCAAATTCCAATGTTCCGCCGTTATGAACCTCGTCGAAGTATATGTAGCTGCGTTCTAAAGGCTTGCCGTTAAGTCTTACAGATTCGATGTAACGGTTTTCTCTTGAAAGATTGTTTGCGACGACGGTAAATGTCTTTCCGTTTTCAAGGTTTATCGTCATCTCTTCAAAATGAGGAACGCCGATTACGTAATAACCGCTCGCCGGAGTCACAGGGTAGAAGCCTAATGCGCTCATCACATACCAAGCCGACATCTGACCGCAGTCTTCGTTGCCACATAAGCCATCAGGTTGATCTGTATATAATTCATACATAATCTTATTGACGAGACGCTGTGTCTTTGAAGGTTTGCCTAAATAATTATAAAGGTAAGCCATGTGGTGACTTGGCTCGTTGCCGTGAGCATATTGTCCGATGAGACCTGTGATGTCCGATTGTTGGCGACCTGTCATCTCAGAAGAAGAGTTGAACAGCTCGTTGAGTTTTCTGTCGTAAGCCTTCATGCCGCCCATCATCTCGATGTGAGTGTTGATGTCTTGCGGAGCGAAGAAGTTATATTGCCATGTGTTGGCTTCTGTGAGCATGAAGTTCACCTGAGTTGGATCGAAAGGTGTCACGAAGCAACCGTTACGTTTTCCGCGGAAGAATTTCGTTGAAGGATCGTATAAGTTTTTGTAATATTGAGCTCTTTGATAAAATTCGTCGGCGATATCTTGTTTGCCGAGAGCTTCTGCCAAGCGAGCTATGCACCAGTCATCGTAGGCATATTCTAATGTTTTTGAGACAGATTCGCCTTCGCAATTAGAAGGAATGAAACCGTATTCTTTGTAGCAGCCTACACCGAACTGATCTTCGTTGGCGCTTTTTACCATTGCTTCCAAAGCCTTTTCATAGTCGATGCCTTCCAATCCGCAGAAATAAGCGTCGGCGATGACCGGCATTGAATGATAGCCAATCATGCAGTTGGTTTCGTTGGCGGAGAGTTCCCACACTGGAAGAAGTCCGCCAGTCTCATAATTATTAATAAAGGTGTTGATGATGTTGATGCTGCGTTCTCTTTGAATGAGAGTGAGCAAAGGATGTTCTGTTCTGAAGGTATCCCATAAGGAGAAGACAGTGTAGCGAGGTCTGTCGCTTTGATAGACCTTTTTGTCGTGAGCACGATAACGACCGTCGACATCGGAAAAGAGGTTAGGCACTGCAAAGCAGTGATATAAAGAGGTGTAAAAAATATCTTTGTCTTCTGCGTTGACAACAGTGTTGATTTGTATTTTGTTGAGCTCTTCGTTCCAATTATTATAAGTCTTTTGAGTTAAAGCATCGAAGTCGAAGTCATTGAGTTCAGCTGCAAGGTTTTTCTTTGCGCCTTCCACGTCGACGGCTGAAGTTGCCACGCGCATCACCACAGGCTGACCGTCTCTCACGTCGAAGTCGAGCCAAGCTTGGAGATCTTTACCTTCGGCATGTTTCAAGTTAGGATGTTCAACATTATCTGAACAAATACCGTAAGCGGTGAAAGGTTCTGAGAACTCGGCATAGAAATAAAGGTATTGGTCTTTAGCCCACTGACCTGTGCGACGGAATCCGCTGATGGCGTTGTCGCTTTCTATTGTTATGAACGACTCATAGATAGTCTCTGCTGAGGTGTTCGACTCTTGGAGTTCTATTATGAGATGAGCCTCGTCGGTTTGCGGGAAGGTGTAACGTTGCATGGCGGTGCGTTCTCCTGCCGTGAGTTCCACCTTAATATTATAGTCGTCTAAGATGACGGAATAATAACCTGCTTTAGCTACTTCATTTTCATGTTTGAAAGAAGAAGAATAGTCTTTAGAGTTGAAGGATAGTTTTCCTGTGATAGGGGAGAAGCGGAAGTCGCCGTAGTCGTTGCAGCCCGTTCCTTGAAGGTGTGTTAAGCTGAAACCTAATATTGTAGAGTCAGAGACATGATAGCCTGAGCAGCCGTCCCAGGAGTCCATGCGGGTGTCGGGACTGTTCTGAATCATGCCGAAAGGAGCCACTGCGCCTGGATAAGTGTGACCATGGCCGCCAGTTCCAATCATAGGATCAACATACTGAGCTAAATCTTGTTTCTCATTTTTAGGTGTTGAACATGAGAAAAATAGAAAACAGATAGCAATAATTAATAAGGTGTGTTTTTTCATTTTAATGATAAATTATGATGATAAAAATTCACTTAAAATTGTTCGGTAAAGATACTTATTAATTTGCAATTGTACAAGATTAGAACCTTTAAAATTAATTTTAAAAAAAAGATATTTTTTACACAACAAGACTTTAATTTTTATTATATTTGCAGGCTGAAAATTAGAATCATTTATTTAATCACTTAACTAAAATAATTAACACAAATGAAAAAAGTTCTTTTACTTTCATTGAGTCTCGTTATGGGACTTTGTGCATTTGCACAGGAAACTGTAGTTAAGTCATTGCCTACTCCTTACAAGGTAACTCTTGAAAGAAAATCTTTAGGTAATGATGTTGTCGTTGGTACATCTAATTTCGAAGTTAGAGGTACACAAAGCGTTGTTGTAAATGAAGGCGCAAATTATTATGATGCAGAAGCTATTTACACAACTTACGATTTGCAATCAAACAGCTATCTCGGCAACCGTATGTATCAATTAGAAGACGGTTCTGTAGCAGTTGTTGCTACTTTGTCAAGAGAAGAGTACGACGAACAATTCTTGGATCGTGGTACAGGTTACAACTTCGCAAAACGTGGTAAAACAGGTAAATGGGGTGGTATACCTAACGAACGCGCTGAAGCTCACGCTACAGGCGATGACATAAGAACAGGTTGGCCAACAATCGCTCCTTATGGCGCTGAAGGTGAAATCTTGGTGAACCACACTAACGGTCTCCAATATTACATCAGAGAAAAAGCTGGTCAAGGTGAATGGGACGGTCCTCACGCTATTCCTAATCCTGCTGACATCGACGAAGTCGTTAAAGGTGAAGGTAATACATTAGCATGGCCAAGAGTAGCTACAACAGGTGAAAACAATGACGTTGTTCACATCTTCGCTAACGCATCAGGCGATACAAACGTAGCTGCTTATTACCTCCGCACAGCTGACCTCCAAAACTGGGATATCAAATTCTCACCACTCGAAATGGATACCTTACACATCAACTTCTACGCAGCTGATGATTATGTAGTTTCAACTAATGGTGACAGAATTGCTGTTCTCTACTGCGAAGGTTTCGCATCACATGTTATGCTTTACGAATCAGCTGACGCTGGTTTGACATGGGAAAGCAGAATGGTATGGGAAAGCCCACTCCATGGTAAAGACTGGGAAACAGACGAATCAACACTGATGGAATACTTATATGGCCCAACACATGGTTCTGTAGCAATAGGTGCTGACGGCGTTTCTCACGTTGTTCTTTCAGTCGGCGTTTATAGCCACAAAGAATTAGGCTACAACTACTCTTTATATTGGGGTATCTTAACAGACGGTGTTGCTTACTGGAATGACACAACATGCTGGGAAACAAAAGTTGTTTTAGCTATCGACTCTCTCAAAGTTAAAGATTCAACATTGGTTGAAAAATTTGAAGAAGATACAACATATTACGAATACAATGTGGCAGACTCAGCTGTTGTTGATACAATCTACGGATACGGTGATCCTATTGACACAGTTGCTGTTGACTCAACATACAAATACACATACGATTATGAGTATGACACAACAATAGTTGCTACAGACTCAGTTGCTGTTGACTCAACATACAAATACACATACGATTATGAGTATGACACAACAGGTGTTGCTATAGACTCAGTTGCTGTTGACTCAACATACGAATACACATTCGAATATGAATATGACACAACAATAGTTGCTACAGACTCAGTTGCTGTTGACTCAACATACGAATACACATACGAATATGAGTATGACACAACAATAGTTGCTACAGATTCAGTTGCTGTTGAAGTCGGATCGTAGCCATGTCGTTCTGTGAGCCAAGGAGT
>JAZOCI010000069.1:0-2528 GCA_045596465.1 Bacteroidales bacterium
TGTAGCAGCTTCACTAAGGACGAGACTAAGGCTGTGCCTTCAGTTGGATTTGTGCTGCGTGCCGGCTCGTCGATTAGAGCGAGGATTTTCTTGTCGTCATGCGATGCTTTGATAACGGCGTCGATGTTTTTCATCTCTGCCGCGAATGAAGAGAATCCTTTGTTCAAGGATTGATCATCGGTAGTGAGACAGAACATCTCGTCGTAAATCATCATCTCGGCTGAGTCTGCCGGTATTCCAAAACCAAATTGCAGCAGATATTGACTCATAGCCAAAGTCTTGAGAACTATTGTCTTGCCTCCCATATTGGCTCCCATAATGATGACCGGCTTCATGCCGAATTGTATATCGACTTTCTGATATTCTCTTTTCTCTTTGTCTAAAATATTTTTAACTTCCGGATGAAATATTCCTTTGTAAGTGGCGACATTATCGTTGGAAATCGTTGGGAAACAGAGTCCGAGTTCTTTCATCTGCAATGCCTTAGCGAGATTCAGATCTACATCTGCCAAAGCGTTCAAGGCTTCACATAAACCATGTACAAATGGTTTCAATGCTTCCGAGAGTTTCGTTCTTATCGCGTCTTCAACTTCCATCACCTTGTTGTAAATCTCTTCCTGATAGAAATCCTTTTCTTTCAACTTCTTACGTAAGACAGCGAGTTCTTCGGAATATGAATCATAGATATAGAAGGTAGCGATGCGAAGTCCGTCAGGATCTAAAATCTTGACGACATCATCGAGTGTCGGTATTTCGATGACGTTAATAAGATTTAACTTTTCTAAAATATTTTTAACGTCGGCGGAGAGTATCGCGAGACTTTTCACTTCATAAAGTTCGATGTCGTCGATGACTGTCGAGGAACTGAGACGTGAGATGGTGTTATTGATGTCTTTAAGCTTACATAGTTTGAACTGCAAAGTCTGAATCGCATTCTTATTATCGTCATTTTCAACGACATGATAAAACTCTTTCAACACGGAATATGATTTCTCTATTGATTCTCTGTCGTGCATCATCGTGCTTTCCAACAAGAGTTTTCTTGAATATGAGGAATGGGTACAGAGTTCATCCAAGATGAAACGCAGTCCGCATGGTGAATCTATGAGTTTTCTCAGTTGCATAGTTTTCAAGGAATAATGTGAATGGCAAATTTAAGATTTTTTTGTGAAATAGCATGATGTCAATACAACAAACCAAATGCCCAAAGAGGAATGACGTTAAGATAGCCATATTCGATGTCATCTTTAACAACAAACGCATTTTCAACTCCTTGTATCTGTTTTTGTTTCTTATTCTTTCCACCTACCTCAAAAGTATATTTCCCAACTTTGAAGTCTGAAACAGACGATGCCATAACATCGTGTTTAGGTTTAACAGAACTTAGAAATACTGTTTCTCGCAAATTGCCAACATCAGGTGTGGTATCGCTTATCGCATAAGCCAAATGAGTGTTTCCAAGATAAATCTTATCGACTTTCCCCAACGAGCTCACGCCAAAACTGTCGTCGCGCAATATATGTATCAAGTGCGATTTGTCTAATAAAAGAACCAAATCGCTGACAGAAGTTCTGTGGCATTCCAAATCGCGTCCTAATTTAGAATAATTAGGTTTGAAAGGTACGCTCTGTGCTATGACATACATCAACTTCTTCAGTTTCTCTATCGTAGTAATACTCAATTCTGCAAACTTAGGTATATCAACTTCTAACACTTGATTTACAATTTGTTGCAAACGCGAATAGCAGTCTCTCTCACGAAAGAATGGATAGTAGCCACTTCGCATATATTCTTTGAACAATGCGATTGGACGATTATCGCCCATAGGAAATTTTATGTTGTTTGACACAATGTCTTCGATGGTATGTATAGGTATCTCTATCCCATGAGCTAACGATAAATATTCGCGGAACGAAAGTCCGTACATCGTATATATTAATTGACGACGGCTAAGATCGGCAGCACCTTTATTTATATCCAAAATGGATGATCCTGTATAAACCACTTTAAGTTGGCTATAAGTGTCGTATATGTTTTTCAGTTCAATCGACCAGTTATGATAGCGATGGATCTCATCTATGTAAAGAGTGCGACCGCCATTCTTGTAAAACATATCTGCAAGTTCCACGAGCTTATGTGAGGTAAACCATAAGTCGTCGGCAGTAACATATAAAGCCGTTGATGTGTTGTCATACAGTTTGATATGTTGCAATATAAGCGTTGTTTTACCTACGCCTCTCGCTCCCAAAATAGCGACCAATCTATCGTCCCAAGCTATTTCATCGTGAATGTTACGTACATAATCAGTAGATACTTCCGCTATTTTCTTACGTGATTTTTCAAATAAAATTTCCATTGCATCAATATTTATCAAGAATGCAAATATAACAATATTGTCGTTTAAAATCGACAATATTTTAAAAAAATGTCGGTTTAATGTAATTTTACACCATAATTATGTCTATAGTTTCATACTTTACGAATTTTCGAGTTAAATAACAATTAACAATTGAAAATTATGGTAGAGA
>JAZOCI010000070.1:0-8651 GCA_045596465.1 Bacteroidales bacterium
CATAATGCATAATTATTATTAACTATTAACTATTAACTATTAACTACACCCCTTTAATCCTTTATCCCTTTAACCCTTTTATTTATTCTTCGCCATTTTTTCAGTAAGCACGATTATTGCTGCTCCTATCAACATAATTACCAATGCTATAGCAAATTCCATGTTAAATTCAGGGAAGTAATATTCGTAGCCTGTCACTTTTTCTTCGCTACCGAAATATGTTATCACGTCATTTTTCCAAGGCCAAATTATAGGCATGCTTCCGAGGATGAAACCTGTCAATATAGCTATTGTTATGTCGCGATAATTTTTGAAAATCCAAGAAAGTAGATGCGAGAAAGCAAGTAGACCTACAACGCCGCCGATTACGACAGGAAGTAATATCTTGAGGTTTAAGTCGTTGACGGCATCAATCATAATAAGTTGATAATTACCCATCAAGACTAATACGAAAGAACCTGAGAGTCCGGGCAATATCATGCTGCAAGTAGCGACAGCACCGCATATTACGAGATATATAAAGTTGCTGTTTTCTTTTGCAGGAGTTCCAAAGGCTATGAACAAGGCGATTGCAGTTCCTATCATGAATGAAACGACGACTTTCCAGTTGATTTTTTCTATTGTTATTCCTACGTAATATATTGAGACTAATATCATTCCGAAGAAAAATGACCAGAGATATATAGGGTAGTTCTCAAACATAAATTCAAACAAACGTGCTATTGTGAGAATTGCCACTACAACGCCAGAGCCTACTGAGGCTAAAAACCATAAGTCGGTGTGTTTGGCAAATTCCTTGAACTTGCCTGTGAAGAATAATTTTATAGCCGTTAAGTTAAAGGATTTTAAGGCATTTATCAATCTTTCAAAGATACCTGTTATCAATGCGATAGTGCCACCCGACACTCCTGGAATCACGTTGGCTGAGCCGACGCCCATTCCTTTAAAAAAATTAGCAATGTACTGATTCATTTCGTTATTTGTTGTTTTTGTATTTATATTCGTTAATTAAATTCACAATATTCTCGTTGTTTAACAAGTAATTAGGGTCGAAGTCAATGAACTCTTGGACACCTTCATAATCCAAACTCAAAGCTTCTTCTAAATTCATCAGACCTAATTCGTGTTCATCATCGACAAAATTTATAAACGCTAATCTATATAACAAAGGAGCCTGACGACCAAGTAGTTTCAAGCCTTTTTCTAAATATTTCACGGCATTCTTCACGTCGTCCATCAAAATATAAACCTCCATATATGCGATATAAAGATTGACGTCGTAAGGGAAAATCTCTTCAATTTCCTTAAGATATTTTAACGATGTCTTGAATTTCTCCAACTTGTTATGTTGCTCCACCAAAACAAAAAGATAATCAGTATTATAAGGAGCAAGTTCGTTGGCGCGTTTCAAAAATTTTATCGCCGATTTATGGTTGTTTTCTTCGCAGAAAATAAATCCCAATCCAGCGTAAGCCTCTGCAATGTTCTCGTCTAACTCTATGGCTTTCTTGTAATTGCTTATCGCTTCTAATTTATTGTCGGTTTTTGCTAAAGCCTCGCCGTAGAGACAATATAAAATAGGTTTCTCGACTTTGTTTCTAAAAGCTTCCTCAATTATCTCGATACTGTCTTTGTATTTATCTAACTCATTGTAAATAGTAGCGATATTGACGTAAGCAATCTCATAATGTTGATTTATAGCGAGCGCGAACTCATATTGTTCGACGGCTTTTTCCAAAAGATGAAGTCGTAAGTAACAGTTTCCCAACGACATCCAAGCTGCTATGCTGTAAGGATTCTTATCGACTTCATTTTTGAAGAATTCGATGGCTTCTTCAGATCTTTCGAGGAAAAAATAACAATTCGTGATTTCAATATATTGCTCGCTGATGTCGGGACATGCCTTGATTCCTTTCTTGAAATAGTAAAGTGCGTGTTCGTAGTCACGTAACAGCATGTATTCTACGGCCATAGAGTTGTATATGTCGTCGCAGTTGTCTTTTTCAAGAAGTTTTACCGCTTTCTTATAAGCCGACAATGATTTTTTGTGTTCATCCAATAAAGAATAACAATAAGCCAAACTAAGTTGATAATCAGGATCTTCTGGATTGTTGTCTTCCTCACTGAGATATGTTAGTGCGTTGGAAGCGTCTTGTACGGAAAGATACTTCTTTGCCATGATAAGATTTGTGAGAGGATTGGCGTTGTGATATGTGCTTGCGAGATCGGCGATGATATTAATTTTTTCTATGTCATTTTGTTGAACATAATGTTCGATGATAATGTTCAATTCGTCGGCGTCGAAAAACATCGTCATGCCGCTTTCGAGCTGATCTTCAAACTTTTTAATCAGCTCTTGAATCTCATAATCATCAAGAAAATTATCGTCGTTAAAAGCCATATCTTTTTTTTGCAAATTTACAAAAAACTGCCTTATATTTGCAAAAAATAAAACGTTATGACTTTAATAAAATCTATTTCCGGTTTTCGTGGAACTATAGGCGGAAAACCAGACAACGGACTCACTCCAATTGATATTGTAAAACTCACATCTTCATTCATTTGTCTTATTCGTCGTTCTGGCGTAAAACGTCCTCGTATCGTCGTCGGTCGCGATGGTCGTCTTTCTGGTATGATGGTGAACCAATTGGTTTGCGGTAACTTACAAGCTATGGGCGCTGATGTTATCGACATCGGATTAAGCACGACACCTACTGTTGAAGTCGCTGTCACAGAGATGAAAGCTGATGGCGGAGTTATCTTGACGGCGAGTCATAATCCAAGAGAATGGAATGCTCTTAAGTTATTGAACAACAAAGGTGAATTTATTTCTAAAGAAGATGGCGAATGGCTGCTCGAAAAAGCTGCTGCCGACGACTACGAATTTTCTAATATAGATGAAATCGGCACTTATTCTCTCGAAAACGACTGGATTGAACGTCATGTCGATATGGTTTGTAATCTTCCTCTCGTAAATAAAGATATAATTGCAAAGTCAAACCTTAAAGTCGTAGTCGACGCTGTCAATTCTACAGGTGGAATGGCGATTCCGATGTTACTCAGAAAGTTAGGTGTTGCGAATATCATCGAACTTAATTGTGAAGTGACAGGTAATTTCGCACACAACCCAGAGCCCCTGGCAGCTCATCTTGTCGATACTTGCGCTAAAGTCAAAGAAGTTGGTGCCGACTTCGCTATCGTCGTCGACCCTGACGTAGATAGACTTGCGTTTATCAACGAAAAAGGCGAGATGTATGGCGAAGAATACACTCTCGTCACAGTAGCATCTTACATTTTACAACATAAAAAAGGCAACACTGTTTCTAATCTTTCTTCGACACGCGCCTTGCGTGATGTGACACAACAGTTTGGGGCTGAATATTTTGCGGCAGCCGTAGGTGAAGTCAATGTGGTTGAGAAGATGAAAGAGGTGAATGCAGTCATAGGCGGTGAAGGTAACGGCGGTATCATTTATCCTGAGTTGCATTACGGTCGCGACGCTCTCGTTGGTGTAGGCCTTTTCTTGACATATTTATGTGAATCTCAATGTACATGCTCTGAATTGAAGTCTAAATTTCCACTGTATTATATGTCGAAAAATAAAGTGCAGTTGGACGAGACGACAAATGTTGATGAGATTTTGGCTAAGATTGCCGACAAATATAAAGACGAGAAAGTCACGACTATCGACGGCGTGAAGATTGATTTTGAAGAAGGTTGGGTTCATTTGCGCAAATCCAATACCGAGCCTATCATCAGAATTTATTCGGAAGGTAAGACAGAAGCTGAGGCTGAACGTCTTGCACAACTGATCGTTAACAATTTATAGTTGAATGTTTGGAGTAGTTTGAAGTTTACTTTGAACTGCTCTAAACTTTAATCAGAAAAATATGTCAAGCATCAGGAACAAAAGAAAATCTCGTCGTCGGAACTATAAATATCATTCGGTGACTTTCAAATTGACGGCAGGTCAGTACAAATCCTTGAAGAATTATTGCAAGGCAAGGAAGACTACGCCAATAAAATTGATAAAGAAAAGCATCGAAAGATTCACTTCGCACTACGAATACGAGGTTCCTGCGGAATTGTATTTGACAGAAAATCAACTTAATCTCTTCGACCTTGAAGAAATGAACAGTTAATAGAGTTAGTAGTTAATAGTTAATAGTTAATAATAATTATGCATTATGAATTATGCATTATGCATTATTATAAGGGACTCTGTTAGTTATTGATCTTCCGAGTGTCACTTCATCGGCGTATTCCAAGGCGTCGCCAACAGAGATTCCTTTCGCGATGGTGGTTATAGTTCCGTTAAAATCTTTTAACACTCTCGACAGATAATAATTCGTTGTGTCACCTTCTATCGTTGCTGGCAATGCCAAAATAATTTCCTTGATTTCTTCTTTATATGTTCTTTCTACGAGTTCATTGATTCTTAGGTCGTTGGGAGAAATTCCTTCGATTGGATTTATTATTCCGCCGAGAACATGATATAAACCGTTGAAAGAGCATGTTCTTTCTATTGCAAGCACATCTCTCATGTCGGCGACTACGCAAAGCAGAGATTCGTCTCGTTTCGGATTAGAGCAAATCGAGCACAGAGGCTCATCGCTGATGTTATAGCAACGCTTGCATAAAACAATATTGTTCCTCATGTCGCTCAATGACTTACATAATTGGTCGGTCTTGAGTTTTTCTTCTCCCAAAAGATGTAAGGCGAGTCGTAACGCTGTTTTCTTGCCGATTCCAGGTAGCTTTGATAACTCATCAACAGCCTTTTCTAACAATATCGAAGAATATTCTGCCATTTTGATATAACTTTTTCTGCAAAGATACGTTAAATCTAAAAACTTTTTAACTTTGCAAAAAAACAAATCATGAAAAAAATAATTTCAATTTTAGTGTTTTCATTGACATTATTGATGTCGGAAAATATTTTGGCTCAAGATAACTTCAATAAGACTGATAAAAAAGGACGTCGTCAGGGAAAATGGCTTGATTATCATTCTAATGGACAAATAAAATACACAGGTCAATTTAAGAATAACGAGCCGATTGGCGATTTTATGTATTATTCAGAAGATGGAACTTTGATTGCTAAAAACAATTATCAAAAAAACAGCAATATCGTTGAAAATGAAGCATATTCTCCAAAAGGAAATGTTGTTGCAAAAGGAAATTACGTCAACAAGAAAAAACAAGGTAGATGGGAATATTATAGTGAAAATGACGGCTCTATTATTCTTGTCGAAAATTATGACAATGGATTATTAGTTGGTAAATCAATTACGTATTTGCCAGGAACACAATTAGTTATCGAAGAGACTGAATATGTGAATGGCGTGAAACATGGTTTATATTCGAGGTGTTATGACAATGGTGTCCCGATGATAGAAGCGACGTATAGTGGCGACAAACTTAACGGCAATTACGTTCATTATCATTCGAACGGAATGGTGAAAGAAGAAGGAGTTTTTAAAGACGGTTCTAAGATTGGAGAATGGAAAATTTACGATATTGAAGGGAATCTTGTTTCGACAGATAACTATTTGGATTTCAATCCAGATTTCTCTGATATTAAAGAAGATTTTTAATCTCTTTCAATTCCGACAGACTGTTAATCAACGGTCTGTTTTTTGTTTCTAAACGTTGCCTCGAAACGTGACCTCCGCAGTATAAAATACAACCGAATCCGCATTGTTCTGCGACTTCAGCATCGTGTAAAGTGTCGCCAATCATGAGACATTTCTCTGGGTTTAAGTCAAGATTTTCAACCACTTGCTTTCCTAAAGTGACTTTCTCTCTTGCGTAATTGTCTTTGATTCCGAATATTCCGTCGAAGAAATATGAGATTCTAGCCTTGTGAATCATCTTCTTCAAATTATCGTCTTTCATTGCCGACAAAACAATCTGTTGAAAGTTATTTTCTTTAAAAAAATTAAGAGTCTCGATTACGTCGGGAAATAATTTCAAGTTGTCTTCGCCAGCGGCATATAATCTCACATATTGTCGAGCCGGTATTTCAAAATCCTCTTTGCTGAAGTCAAAACCAGCTTTGATATAATAATCTATGACAGGAAAACCGAAAATTTCCTTATATCGTTCTTCTGTCAGAACTGGTAAGTTTCTTTCTTTCAACAATATATTTACCGATTTGATGGACAAATCAACGTCGTCTAACAGAGTCCCGTTCCAATCCCAGATAATAGTTTCGTACATCAACGGCAGTGTTTTGTGTAATCTTCCATGTTAGGTCTTCCTTTGGCTTCAGCGATTTTAAAATAGTAACACGCCATGTCGTAATCGTTTATGCTTCTGTAATATAAGCCGATATTAAAGTAAGCCTGAAGATATTCCGGATTCAATTCCAAAGTCTTGTTGTAATCTTCCAATGCCGATTCTTTTTGGAAGATATTGTATTTCGCGCAACCTCTCCAGAAATAAGCCTCGTGATTTCTGTCGTCATATTTTATGGCTTTGTCGAAATATTTTATGGCTTCTTCAAATTGTGATGCGTGATGATAATCCAATCCCTTATCCAAATATAATCTTGATTTTTCAGTATTGTTGCCACAGCTAATTAAGGATAATAACAATGCAAATACTAAAGTTTTTAACAGTCTTTTCATATAAATTTATTTTTTACAAAAGTAGCAAAAAAATTAAAAATAGAGCCAATGCCAAGTAAAATCTCCATTAGAATCAAACATAAGAGCAGGCAATGGTATCTTAATAAAATTCAATACTTTTAACGTTGTTTTAAGGAATTTATTATCTGTAGGTATTTTAGACAGGTCGATATCTGGTGAAATGATAAATTGTCGTGTTCTTGTAAAATCAGGAATCATGTTTCCATTGTGTTGATTTACATTATAAAACGAGCCGGTCATACCTTCACCGCTGTATCCCAAAGCCAGGTTAAGCCAAGATGGAAATTTACTTTCTTTATTCAAAAAAAGAGATTTTATGTTGAACGAGAGCCATATAGTCTGACCGTTATAATCTTTTAACATTTTTTCAGGTAAATTGCTTCCAAGCAGGTCGGGACGATATTGCGGGAATTGTGTGTTGTGATATGAATATTTCATTGTGATTCTTTGTTCGTGCCAAAGGGCCTGTTGTCCCATGAAAAGTCCTGTACCTAAAGCATTTGCAGCTATGTCGCCCCAAGAAAATCCCCAGCCTGATGACAATCCATCGAATATTTCCACTGTGGTAAGAAATACGAAGCCGATAGGTCCTCCATATATTATGGAGCGTTTTTCGTCACAGCCTGCAAGACGAAGTGCTTCATAACCAAGAGTTCCGACATAATATGACGACATAGTGTGACCCACTTTGTCCATCTGTAACCACTCCGCATTGTCGTTATAAAAATGAAACTTAGATTGAGGATAATCAGCATACCAAAGAAAATAAAGCCCGCTCATGGAACCTGTGTAGAGAACTGCCTCAGTGCCAAGGACAATGCCGATATTTCTCTTGACTTTGGACTCCGACTCTGACACTGACTCTGATTGTTGAGCTATGAGATTTAATGAAGCAAATATCAGTAATATTAGAAAAAATTTTTTCATTATTTGTAAATCTTTTTCTTGTTTAGAGCTCTTCTATATTTGTTGGCGTTGATGTTATGTTCTTTGATATTTCTTGCAAACACGTGATAACCAGACAAATCGTCTTTTGCGCAGAAATAAAAATATTTGTGATTTTCCGCATTAAGGACGGCGTCGATGGCTGCAATAGAAGGAATGCAAATCGGTCCTGGAGGAAGTCCTACAAATTTATAGGTGTTATATGGAGATTTGATTTCCTTGTGAACGTCTAAAACTCTCTTTATCTCGAAGTCGCCTATTGCGAAAACTAAAGTTGGGTCGGCTTGCAGTAACCAATTTTTTTTCAGTCTGTTAAGATAAACGCCTGCGATACGGGGCATTTCTGAAGTTTTTGTAGTTTCTTTATCGACTATAGATGCCAAAATGCTTGTTTCTATTGGAGTTAAGCCCAATTGTTCAGCTTTTTTCAAACGGCTTTCATTCCAGAATTTATTGTATTCGCTGATCATTTTTTCGATAAACTCATCGGCGTCAATATTCCAATATAATTCGTAAGTGTCTGGTATGAAAAGAGATGCGTATTTGTAATTGTCGAATCCCATATCTTTGAGAGTCTCGTTTCTATATGTCGCGTCGATTATTTCCAGAGAGTCGAGTTCCAATTGTTCGTCGATGCGGGAGGCGAGTTGTTCGAGAGTCCTTATATTGTTAAAGGTGAATTTAACTGGAGTCTGGTTTCCTGAACGTAGCATATTGAGTAACTGATTGTTATTCATACCATCTTTAATAACGTAATGCCCCGATTTGATATATTGAGGATAATCTAACTTTTTTGCCAACCACTCAAAAGATTTTTTATTGATAATGACGCTATCTGAATAGAGAATCTCTTTTATGTTCTCGAAGCTGTCGTTTTCATATATATATAGGGAGTATTTTTCATTTGTATCCACATTAGGATTCATGATAGCCTTATACATTTTGGCGAATATGAATATAGAAATTATTATGAGTACGCTGAGAGTTATGAATATCAGGCGTTTAGCTTTTCTATTCTTTTCGAGATGTTCTTTATAGTATGATTTTATAGTT
>JAZOCI010000071.1:0-6117 GCA_045596465.1 Bacteroidales bacterium
GAAATTCCACGAGACGCTGTTCTTTCTAAACAAACGTTTATTAACATCCCACTCAAACTGATTCAGCTGTTTTCTTCCGGTAGAATCCAGGATATAAGGATCCCAGATACTTGAATAGCGCACCGAGAGATTTTTAAACAACGTCGTCCTACCGTTGATAGAGAGATACGAGAAGTTAAGCGAGTCTTTAGCGATATCATAACTTCCACTAAATGAGAGGTCTTCGATAATCTTAACCTTTTTCATTCCTGTGATAGTATCTTTTTTCGACGGCACTTTAATTTCCAAATTATTACCGAAGCTATAGTTGATACGACCAGATTGACCCGAAGGCGGCGTGCCGTAGATATTTCCTTGAAACATAGAATACAACTGTTCTATGCCATTAACATCATAATATGTATCATAATAATTCCAGAAGTCTTTAGAAAAATCCGGATTATACGAAATTCCTATCGAAGGCGTGAAGACGTGACGTATCGCCCTGATAGGTCCTTTTTTGAAATTGATCTGTCCGTACAATTTTGTTGTCAAAGTACTTGACACATCGAAGTTAAAGACATTTCTAAATTGGTTTATGGTATCAGTTTTAAGATAACCGCCGTTAGGCATCGTCGTATCATTGACCCATTCTTTTTCAAAATATCTGAAATACATTCTGTCCATAAGATTCACAGAAGTCGTCCATGTGATATATTTAAACAGCTTCACAGGCATACTGACAGGCACTCTGTGTTGGATACCATTTTGAAGATTATCGAGCCAATTAGGTTGAAAATAAAGGCTGTCGGGCATGCTGACATAATTCTTCGCGTTGGCGGTATAGCTGATATACACGTCTTTATACCATCTTTTCTTAGCAGGATTACCAACATTTTTAAAAGGATATACGCGGTTCATCGTGAGCGTCATCTCCGGCAAGGTCACCGTCATGATGCGTGTCAAAGTATTTTGACTATGACTTGCATTCGCGGTGAAGTTGAACAGACTGCCGAGACTTGTCTGATAAGCGATACTCGACTGGAATGTGTTGCTGAGATATTCGTTAGAAGATATCGCGTTGTATTTGTTGTAGTTAGAACTCACGATATAGACATCTGCCGAGAACGACGATTTAGGTCGAGCCTTAGGATCTTGCTTATGAACCCAACGCACTTTGAAGTCGGTGCTTTCGTTATAGTCGGCGGAGCCTTTAGAACCTATTTTATTCACAGCGTAACTACCTGAGAACGAGCCATTAAAAGCGTAGCGTTTGTTATAACGGAAAGTAGGCTTCACCGCCCAGCTACCTCGAGTATAAATATCACCTACAATTTGAAGATCCATATATTCGTTGATACCCCAATAGAAACCACCGTTTTCGAAATAAAATCCTCGATTTGCCGACTCGCCCCACGATGGAACTAAAATACCGTTGCGTTGCCCTTTGGAATTAGGGAAGATACCGAATGGCACACCGATAGGAAGCGGAGTCTCTGCCAACTTGAAATAGGCAGGTCCTGTCACGATTTTATCATCGGGGATAACCTTTGCCCTGCCGAAATGAAATTCGAAATGAGGATGTTCCGGATCACTGCAGGTGGTATAAGAACCCGATTTTATATTGATAGTATTATCATCCATCTTCTTGATTCTCGTTCCGTGGATGTAACCCATTGCATCTTCAGTAAACACCTTGGTGATGACACCTTTTTTCGTCTCGAAGTTAAACATCATCGTCTCGGAATTATATTTCTGGTCGCCTTCCAAAAAGACCGGCGTGCCATAAAGTTTCCCCGTCGAGTCGGTGAGACCTTTAGCGAAGACAGTACGTTTGTCAAAGTCAAATTCTATGAAAGCCGCCTCTATCGTGATGTCTTCATAAACGACTTTCGCATCACCATAATAATAAATCTTATTGTTCTTAAAATCCTGAATTGTAGAGTCGTTACACGAGCGTTCTATCTTGTCTTCAATGAAAGGCTCTGAAGATTGACTCTGACTCTGACTTTGACTCTGACTATCCTGTACGGACACATCGAATGTGTCCACCAATGTGTCAACAACATCTAATGTACCTACAACTTTCATCGAATCAACAACGGAGGTTTCTAATGTGTCGACAACTTTCATCGAGTCAACAACGGACGTATTCAATGTGTCCATACTTTCTTGTTGTGACTCATTGACTCGCCGGCTCACCTTCCCCACCCTACAACCCGACATCATCAAGGCAAAGAGAAAGAAAAAAACAATAAAATATCTATATATTTTACTCCTTAGCAATTTATTTTTTATTTTTGTAGAAATTTATGCAAATATACGTTTCTTATGTTTACGTTGCGATTAAATAACAAAAAACTGTTCATTTTATTTTTCTTTTCCTTAATTTTGAATATCATTTTTTTGAATGACGCCAAAGCTCAGAAAGAAGGGAAAATAACGACTGTTGTTATTGATGCGGGACATGGAGGCAAAGATCCAGGAGCCATCGGCAAGAAGTCGAAGGAGAAGGACATCACTTTGAGCGTAGCGAAGAAAACCGGCGAATATATCAAGAAAAATTGTCCTGACGTAAATGTGGTATATACGCGTAGCGGCGACGTCTCGGTTTCACTTCTCAGAAGAGCGCAGATCGCCAACGAGAAAAACGCCGATTTATTTATCTCGATACATTGTAATGCCAACTCATCATCACAGCCAAGCGGCGTCGAGACTTTCGTGATGGGAGAACACAGAAACGCCGCCAACTTAGAAGTCGCGAAGTTGGAAAACGCGTCAATACTTTATGAAGACAATGCCGATGAAGATTACGGCGACTTCAACCCTAACAGCCCAGAGGCTTATATCATGCTCAACTTCTTCCAAAGCGAATATAAAAACGCCTCCTTAGAATTAGCGGAACTGATTCAAAACCAACTCGTAAAAAGAGTAGGAAGAAAAGACCGCGGCGTGCAACAAGCCGGCTTCCTCGTCCTCTATAAAACAGCGATGCCATCGGTCTTGGTTGAAATAGGATTCCTCTCCAACCCTTCCGAAGAAAATTTCCTCAGATCCGAAGACGGACAGACTTACATAGCCTCGGCTTTGTTCCGAGCCTTCCGCGACTATAAAAACGCCTACGAAAAAGAAAATGTCACCGACGGCGACTCTTACGAAAACATTAACAACAACATTGACGTTGACACTGACAAGATAATCTATAAGGTGCAAATCGAAAGCAGAAGCAGAAAAGTAGACAATCCTTCTCAACATTATAAAAACTTAAATAACGTTGATTATTACGAACATAACGGACAATATAAATACACTGCCGGCAAGTTCTATTCTAAAAAAGAAGCCGACGAATATTGTAAAAAAGTGAAGACATTAGGTTATAGCAGCGCCTTCGTCGTGAGCTTTAAAAATGGAAAAAGATTATAATTTTAAACATAAAAAAATGAAAGATAAAACAAAATCCATACTCATTGCAGTATCATTTATCATAGCAATGGTTTTATTTGTATGGGGATTTAACTTCTTAAAAGGCAAGTCGTTACTCAAAAACCAATTCAATTTTTACGCAGTTTATGAAAACTCTAAAGGTCTGCTTCCCGGCGACCTCGTCACCATCAACGGAATGCAGGTCGGAACAGTGAGCTCGTTACAATTCCACCCGAAACAAGACGGCTCGATAATAGTGGAATTTACCACCAATAAAAATTTAAACATACCAGATAACAGTGTCGTTGAATTATCCTCAAGTCTCATGGGCTCCGTCAGCTTGAACATAAAACTCGGCAACTCACAGACTTTCGCCCAAAACAACGACACATTAACAGCCACTATAGATAATGGCGCGATGGAACTTATCGCAGAAACAATAACACCTCTCAAAAATAATTTAGAGACTCTGTTAATTTCTCTTAACGATTTGACAGCTAATCTCAACGATTTGTTAAACTCAGAACTTAAAGACAATATCAACAAAGGAGCCAACAGCTTCGCTTCTTCCATGAATAACATAGAGATAATATCTTCAGATCTTCAGCAATTAGTTGATAGTGAAGACGGCAAACTTACTCTCGTCGTCAATAACTTAGAAAATATAACAGAAGACTTCTCAGTAGTCAGCGATTCTTTAAAGAATATTGATTACAATCATCTCGTTCTTTCTTTAGAAAAAACCTTAACAGAATTTAACACCATTCTCGAAGGCATCAACAATGGAGAAGGCAGCGCAGGATTACTCGTCAAAGAAGACTCCTTATATAATAACATAAACGAAACCGTCGCTACGCTCCAATCTATACTTGAAGAGATAAAAGAAAATCCTAAGAAGATTAAGCTGAGCGTTTTTTAGAGTCTACGGTTTAAAGTTAATAGTTAATAGTTAATAGTTTAAAGTTAATAGTTAATAGTTAATAGTTTGGAGTCAGTGTCAAAGTCGATGTCAGTGTTTAAAAATCATCTACTAATAATGTTACTTCTTCTTTGCAATGTCGCTATAGCTCAGAAGAAAACAACGACTATTCATATCTTGAACGCCGACAAAGCTGACTATGACGAGCGTCTCGGCAAGGACGTACAGCGACTCATCGGTAATGTGGTGATGCGTCAAGACTCGACTTATTTCTACAGCGACAGCGCCTATTATAACGAGAAGACCAAGTTCTTCGACGGATTCGGCAACGTTCATATCAAAGTCAATGACAGCACTGACATCTATAGTAAGTTATTGAAATATAACGGAGAGACAAAATTCGCAGAGTTATTTCACGACGTGATATTAAAAGACGATTCTACTGTTTTAAGAACTCAATACATGACTTACGACAGAATTGCGCACCTCGCCACTTATCCTAACAAAGGCACTATAACGCGTAACGACAAGAAATTAATAAGCAAAAAAGGCTATTATCGCGACGACATCAAAGTCGTTTATTTCAGAAATGACGTGGTCGGAACCATGCCCGATTACAAAATAGTCTCCGACACCTTGGTATATGACACCGACAATGAGATGATGTATTTCTACGGGCCGACGACGATTTACAACAAAGAGAACACCTTGTTCGGCAATTACGGCTGGTATAACACTGAGACAGAACTCGCATATTTAGACCGACGAGCCACATTGCAAAACAAGGACCAAAGCATGACTGCCGACACTATGTATTACAACAAAAAGACCGGCTACGCCAAGGCACTCAGCGATGTTATCTTGGAAGATACGACTTACAAAGCCGTCGTCAGAGGCGAGTTCGCCGAGATGTGGCGCAACGAAGGCAAGTGCATGATGACAGATAATTTAAGAGGTTTTTATTATAAAGAAATCGACACATTATTTGCTAAAGCCGACAGCGTATATGTATATTTCGACACTCTGACAAACGAGGTTCAAGACATCAAGGCGTTCTATAACGTACGATTTTTCAGGAACGACATTCAAGGCAAATGCGACTCACTGCATTATAATGTCGCCGACTCTATGGTTTATATGAGAGTTTCACCTGTAATATGGGCTGACGACTCACAACTTACCGGCGATTCTATCAACATAAAAGTCAAGGAACAAGCCATCGACAATATGCTGATGTATCCTAACGCTTTCGTGATTCAACAAGATTCTATCAAAGGTTTCAATCAGGTGAAAGGCAAACAGATAACAGCGTTTTTTAAGGACAACGAGATTAACAATATGTTTAACGAAGGAAACGCTGAGACAGTTTATTGGCTGCGCGATGACGACGGCAGTCTGATAGGCATCAATTTCTCACAATCAGCCACGATGGATATTAAAATCAAAGACAATCAGATTTCTAACATCAAATATTACAAGAACATCAAAGAGACCTTATATCCTGAAGAACAGCTGAAAGATAACATGGAATATCTGAAGGGATTTTTATGGCAAGAAGATATAAAGCCGAGACGGGAAGAGTTTTTTTAATGAACAATTTACAATGAACAATGTACAATGTACAATTTACAATGTACAATTTACAATTTACAATGTACAATGTATAATGTACAATTGGTAATGAGGGCTGCTCAGTGAAAGGGCTGCTCTTCTTTTATTAAGGTTATTGAACTTTAACTATTAACTATTAACTATTAACTATTAACTCTGACTCATTGACTCCTAACGCAGGCGTT
>JAZOCI010000072.1:0-4440 GCA_045596465.1 Bacteroidales bacterium
ACAACGACTTCTTGAGATAAACGACATCACTAAATTCGCAACGGAATTACTTTCTATACTGTCGAACGAAGTTCAGATGATTGAACTGAAGCATCAGATCCAGAGTAAGGTGAAGATGGATATGGATAAGCAACAACGCGAATATCTTCTCAACCAACAGCTTCGTACTATCCAAGAGGAACTCGGCGGAACGCCTAACGAAATAGACATCAATGTTCTTAAAGAAAAAGCTGCCAAGAAAAAATGGTCGAAGGAAGTGAGAGAGACTTTCGAGAAGGAACTCCAGAAACTGCAACGCATGAATCCTCAGGTGGCGGAATACGGAATACAACATAACTACCTTGAATATATTGTCGAGCTTCCTTGGAACGAATATACCAAAGACAACTTCGACCTCAAACACGCTCAGAAAGTTTTGGATAAAGACCATTTCGGTCTCGAAAAGATAAAAGACCGCATCATAGAATATCTCGCGGTACTGAAACTGAAAAACGATATGAAGTCGCCGATATTGTGTCTTGTAGGACCTCCTGGCGTCGGTAAGACTTCACTCGGAAAGTCTATCGCTAAAGCTCTCGGACGTAAATATATAAGGATGTCGCTCGGCGGCGTACGCGACGAATCGGAATTGCGCGGTCATCGTAAGACTTACATCGGAGCGATGCCAGGACGTATCATTCAAAGTCTCAGAAAAGCTAAGTCGTCGAATCCAGTTTTCGTACTTGATGAAATAGATAAGGTAAGCGGTAACAACGTCAACGGCGATCCGCAGGCAGCCTTGTTGGAAGTCCTCGATCCAGAACAAAATATGGCGTTCTCAGACAACTTCCTTGAAATGGATTACGACTTGTCGAAAGTCTTGTTTATCGCTACAGCTAACAATCTCTCGACGATACATCCGGCTCTTCGCGACAGAATGGAAATCATCGACTTGAACGGTTATCTCCGTGAAGAGAAATATGAGATCGCTAAACGTCACCTTATTCCTAAGCAGCTTAAAGAACACGGACTTACATCTAAAGACGTGACATTCTCCAAAGATATGGTGATGAGAGTCATCGACGATTACACACGTGAAGCTGGAGTCCGTAACCTTGAACGTCAGATTGCGAGCGTCATACGCCGTAAGGCTAAGAACATCGTGATGGGCGATGAATACGACAAGAAAGTCACTGCCAATGATTTGAAAGACACACTCGGTGTTGGCATGTTCCACGACGGCGATGAGGTTAAACACACGACTCCGGGAGTCGCCATCGGTTTGGCTTGGACACCTGTGGGCGGGGAGATTCTCTCAATAGAAGTTAGTTTGAGTCGCGGACATGGAGCTTTACATCTCACAGGAAATCTTGGTGAGGTGATGAAAGAGTCTGCTACGATAGCTTACGAATATATCAAGTCACATTCTTCGCAATTAGATATTGACCCAGCGGTCTTTGAAGAATGGAACGTCCATATTCACGTGCCAGAAGGCGCCACACCGAAAGACGGACCTTCGGCAGGTATCACCATGCTGACAGCACTGACATCGGCATTTACACAGAGAAAAGTCAAAGACCAACTCGCCATGACAGGTGAGATTACGTTGAGAGGCAGAGTGTTGCCTGTTGGCGGAATACAAGAGAAGATGCTCGCAGCAAAACGCAACGACGTCACTGATGTCATCTTGTCAGTCGAGAACAAACGCGATTTCTCCGACATCAAAGAAGATTACGTAAAAGGCTTGAACTTCCATTTCGTGAACTCCATGATGGAAGTCTTGGAACTCGCCTTGGAAAAAGAACAAGACATCAACGACTTAGATTATAACCAATATTTACACAATTCACATAAACGTGTCGCAGGTTTCATAAGTCAGCAAGACAATGAGACAGCAAGACAACGAGTGAATTGACAATTAATAATAATGTAGAGACGTATCAACGACACAATGAAAAATAAACAATATGTTGTTGCTGCGTCTTTTGAATTTACAATTAACAGTTTACAATTCCGGGAGATGATGAATTTCTCGGAATTTTTTTTGTATCTTTGTCTCGAGAAACAATTAAAAACAAAATTTATGTCACAAGAAAAAGCACGCGTTGTAAAGTCGCATGATATTCATATTGATGCGGATTATTCAAATTGGATTGCAGAGGTAAAACATCGATATCGTTCTTCGCAAGTGAAGGCGGCGTTGAAAGTAAATGCGGAGAAGCTTATATTCAATTGGTTACTTGGTAGAGACCTTG
This sequence comes from Bacteroidales bacterium, assembly GCA_045596465.1. Taxonomy (GTDB): domain Bacteria; phylum Bacteroidota; class Bacteroidia; order Bacteroidales; family F082; genus Limimorpha. Next base: position 2,235 of record JAZOCI010000072.1, read on the forward strand.
TTCATAAGAAAGCTGAGGAACGATGGGGAAACGGTGTTGTAGAACAAGTAAGTCTTGATTTAAAACGGGAATTTCCTGATGCGGAAGGGTTTTCTGTTAGGAATTTATGGTATATGAAGCAATGGTATATCTTCTATACCGATTCTATGTCTGTTGAAAAACTGCAACGATTCGTTGCAGAATTACAATCTTCTGTTAATCAGATGAGTTTAAAACTCCAACGACCCATTGGAGAAAATATGGAGCAACATATTTCAATGATCGATAATGTACTTGGTATAGAATTTCCTTTGCCTTTTGCACTTGTTCCTTGGGGACAGCATATAGAAATAATAACTAGGAGTGAGAATGTCGATGAAGCATTATTCTACATTCGTCAAGTAATAGAGAATAGTTTGAGCAGGCCTTCGTTAATCAATTGTTTTAAAGCTAATCTTTACAAACATCAAGGAAGGATTATCAATAACTTTACAGAGCATCTTCCTGATATACAAAACAAACTCGTTCAAGAAGTACTGAAAGAAAACTATGATTTTGGTTTTGCTACTGTTGGACATGAAATATATGATGAAGCAGAATTAGAGGAGTCGCTTACCAAAAACATAACAGAACTTTTGTTGGAAATGGGTACAGGATTTGCATTTCTCGGACGACAAAAGGAGATACTTGTTGGAGGTCGTTTACGCAAAATAGACCTTCTGTTTTACCATATTCGTTTGCGTTGTTATGTCGTATGTGAGTTGAAATCCAAGCCTTTCGAGCCTGAATTTGCTGGGAAATTAAACTATTATGTCAATGCTGTTGATGATTTGATGAAAGAGGATGACGATAATCCGACTATTGGTTTGCTTGTTTGTTCAGATATGGATAGTGTTGATGTTCAATGGTCTTTCAAAGGTGTCAGCACTCCTATTGGTGTTGCAACGTATAATAACATTAAAATCAAGGACGCTTTGCCAAGTCAGGAACAACTGGCCGAGCGAATGCATCTTCTACAAAAAGAGATGCAAGAAACCAAACGTCTGATGAAGAAAAAGCGACAGAACAAAACATGAAATAGCATATTTGTTGAAATAGAAGTCCTTAAAGCAATTTCTCTAATTCTTCAACGGGCGGAAGTTGTTTCTTAAGACGTTCATGGCACCATCCATGATTTTGTGTAAATGAAAAGTGGGATTCAATATCCTTCCCACATATTCAACGGATTTTCACGGATTTGTTTTCTTGACAGCCTCCCTGCGTTAGGGATTGGAGCGGCATCCTTTGCGACCTTTTTTAGGGACCGGAGAACGGGGAGTGGGGACGGGATTGGGGAGCGAGGAGTGGGGAGTGCGAGCAAAGATATAGCGGAAAGCCCGACGGCGTAGCCGGAACGCCCAAGACATCGTTAACGGCAATATCGAAGGATTAAGTTAAAATACAATTTTGTAGAGACGTATCAACGACACAATGAAAAATAAACAAATATGTCGTTGCTGCGTCTTTTGAATTTACAATTAACAGTTTACAATTCCGGGAGATGATGAATTTCTCGGATTTTTCTTATTAGTCAATGCTGCGATTGTTTATTTAATCATCAAAGAGTGTGTGATTTGGAAAAAATAATCTTCAATATCCTTTCCTGTATTCTGAAGGCGACATTTTAGTGACGCGCTTGAAATATTTTCCGAAGACCGACTGCGAAGGGAAATTCAGTTCGTCGCTGATTTGTTGTATCGAGAGTGACGTTGAGAGTAGCATCGACTTCGCTTCGGCAATGACGTATTCTTCAATAAAATCGAGAGCTGTCTTATTTGTGAAACTTTTTATCACCTGCGAGAGATGCTTCGACGTTATGAACATCTTGTCGGCATAGAAAGTTATCTCTCGTTCCTTCTTGTGATATTTGTCTAAAAGCTCTGTGAACTTCGTAAATATCTCTTCTTGACGTGAGTTGGTGCTTTTAACCTCATTGACTTCATGTTTCAGATGTGAATATCCATAAAACATTGATAACGTGAGATGTCGTGCCGACTCAATCTTAAATTCCTGTCGCGGTGAGGCTGCGATGTTTTGTAATAACTGTAAGAATTGTCCAAAAACGTTCTCTTCGTTTTCAATCTTCATTACAGGATTTTTCATGATGGAGGATTTTAGCGGAAGTATCTCGCCGGAGTTGGCGAAAAGACTGTCGGAAAATGGCCTCGACATTAAGATAACTTTGCTT
>JAZOCI010000073.1:0-3421 GCA_045596465.1 Bacteroidales bacterium
TAAAGACACCAAAGTTGAATCATGGGATTGGTGGTATTACGCCGAGAAAGTTCGCAAGGCGAAATACAACTTCGACGAAAACGAGTTAAAGCCTTATCTCTCTTTGAACAACGTACGCGACGGTATGTTTATGGCTGCTAACAAATTATACGGCATCACTTTCAATCAACGTCACGACATTCCAGTCTATTTCGACGGCGTTGAAGTCTGGGAAGTGAAAGAGAAAGACGGCTCACATCTCGGCATCATCTATATGGATTATTATCCACGCGACAGCAAAGGCGGCGGTGCATGGTGTACAAGCTTCCGCGAAGCAGGTTACGACATCGAAGGTAACAAGATAACTCCATTGGTATCATTGGTATTGAACTTCACTCCTCCGACAGGCAACACTCCTGCCCTGCTCAGCTGGGACGAGACACTGACCTTATGGCATGAGTTCGGTCACGGATTGCACGCTTTGTTCTCCGACGGCAAATATTCAAGAACATGCGGCGTGGTGCCTCGCGACTATGTCGAGCTTCCTTCACAGGTAATGGAAAACTGGGCTGCCGACCCAGAAGTACTGAAGATGTACGCAAAGCACTGGCAGACAGGAGAAGTCATTCCTGACGAAATAATCACCAAACTGAAAAACAGCGGACTCTTCAACCAAGGATTTGAAACGACAGAGTTCTTGGCAGCAGCTATCTTAGACATGGAATATCATAAGTTAAAAGAAATTAACGATGACTTCAACGCGGCAGAATTTGAAAAAGCTAAGATGAAAGAAATCGGCTTGATTGATGAGATTTACCCACGCTACAGAAGCACATATTACGCACATATCTTCTCAGGCGGTTATTCAGCAGGATATTACGTCTATTATTGGGCAGCAGTCTTAGACTCCGACGCTTTCAACTACTTCAAAGAATCGGGCGATTTGTTCAACCCTGAGTTGGCAGCCAAGTTCAGACAACACTGCTTACAGGAATGCGGCAACGACGAAGGAATGGTACAATATAAGAAGTTCCGCGGACAAGAGCCAAGCAACGAGCCATTCTTGAAGAAACATGGACTTAATTAATTCATAATGCATAATGCATAATTCATAATGTATAATAAGAAAAGAGCCTTACGGCTCTTTTTTTAATATACAACCATCTTTGTTAATTGTTAATTGTAAATTGTAAACTATCAAATTCCTTGTGCTAATATGTCGGCGATATGTACGACCTGTATGTCGAATTTTTGTTTTTTGATACAGCTATCCAATTGCATCAGACAAGAAATATCGTTTGTGACAATATATTCCGCGCCTGTCGACATTGCGTCTTTTATCTTACGTTCCGCCATAGCCACAGAAATCGCTTCATGCTGGATTGAGAAGAAACCGCCGCCAAAGCCACAACACACCTCCGGATATTTCATTTCAAGAATCTCAATTCCTTTGACTTTAGAAAGCAACTTACGACCTTCATCTTTAAGGCCCAACTCACGCAAAGAACAGCAAGTATCTTGATAAACAACCTTATGATTAAACTCTGCGCCGTAATCTAAAAAGTTAATTTTATTAACAAGGAAATCTGTAAATTCAAAGATATTACGCACGACACGTTGATATTCGAGATGCGATGCGGTATTATAAAACAATTCCTTGTAACGAGTCTTGATATAACCTACGCAAGAAGCACTCACTCCCACTATAGGTCTGTCGTTAGGAAAATCGTTCAGGAACTTCTCTCCAAGTTCTTTAGCCTCATCGACGAAACCACTGTTGAAGGCGAACTTACCGCAACACGTCTGCTCCGGATTATATTCCACATCGACACCGGCAGCATTCAAAACCTTGACAACATTCTTAGCAGTATCAGGATAAAACTGATCCATCACACATGAAATAAAAAGGTCTATCGTCATAAGGCTTTAAATGTTAAAATTTATTTGCAAAGATAAAAAAAAGACTTTGAACTTTAAACGTTGGCAATTGAACTTTTTTCAGTTGTGGAGTGATGGGGTGATGAAGTGATGAAGTTATTAGTTCAATATCCAACAGCTTCAAAGAAATTAGGATATGATTTTGAGACGACTTCTGTGTTTTTCATTTCAATCGCACCTATTTTTATGGATAAGATTGAAAGTGCCATGGCAATGCGATGATCTTGATAATTGTTAAAAATTATTGGATTTTCTTCTGTAAAAAATGGCAATTCCTCAGGACATATCATCTTTAATTCATCATCAGAAATTTCTTCAAAAGAAACGTTAATTTTCTTTAACTCCGTTATCATCGCTTTCTTTCTGTCAGACTCTTTTATCGAAAGATTCTTCAGTCCTGTAAATGTAGTATTCATTTTAAGTCCAGCGCAAGTCGCTATAACAGAAGGGAATAAATCTGGACAATCTTTAAAGTTGAAAGTTAAAAGTTGTGAATTGAAAGTTGTATTTCTAATTATAACACCCTCTTTTACTGATATTGTCTCGACTCCGAGATTTTCAAACATTTTTATTGCGACAGAATCTGCTTGTAATGAGTCGATATTAAGATTTTTTAAGAAAATATCAGAATATTCGGATAAAGCAGCAATCTCATACCAAAAAGCAGCCGCGCTCCAGTCGGGTTCTATTTTAATATTATCAATATTGTAATTCCCTGGCTTCACCAATATATCTCTATCTTTTCTAATCACATCTATACCACATTGCTCCATCATATTGATTGTCATATCAATATAAGGCAATGACGAAATATTTCCTGTCAGATGCAACTCCAAGCCGTTCTTCCACAAAGGCGCGGCAAGCAACAATGAAGATGCAAACTGACTGCTTTGCTCCACATTCACTTCCACCCTACCGCCTTCGATATTACGAGGTCGTATCAAGACAGGAGGATATGATTCTCGTTCTGTGTATTCTATTGAAATTCCGAGACTTCTCAACGCCTCCACCAAAGAATCAATCGGTCGTTGCTTCATACGCTCGTTTCCTGTTAATAAGAAACTGAGAATCTGAGAATCTGAGAATCTGATAGCTTCAAAAGATTTTTCATTGTTAATTGTTAATTGTTCATTGTTAATTGTTAATTGCAAACTCGCTACCGCTGTCATCAAAAAACGGAAAACCGTTCCTGCGTTGGCACAATCTAAAGTCAACGGACAACTGCCATCAGACAACTGACTTTGTTTATCGTGATAAATATACTGATTAATTTTCTCTAAAAGATTTTTAAGAAGAACAGTATCGTCAGAATCGCTAAGTTGCAAAGTTGTAAAGTCACAAAGTCGTAAAGTCGTAAAGTCGTAAAGTTGTAAAGTCTCTGAGTATCTGCAGCTTTGCATCTCTAAGTCTCTAAGTTTTTGCGTCTTTAAATAAAAAGCAATCATCAAAGCGCGATTACTTTCACTTTTACTCAAAGGCAAATTCACCTCAATGTTAAAATTAT
>JAZOCI010000074.1:0-3939 GCA_045596465.1 Bacteroidales bacterium
CGTTGAGAGAATAATTGACGAAGGCATTCTCCGTATAATCAGGATTTTCAGTAAAGCGAAAGGAATAATCGTCGTTTCTCACAGCTCTGATGATGAAATCGAGTCTGCCGATAACGCTTTTATAAACATTGATAAGTCGTGATATTAAGAATATCAACAAGGGAACCGTTATGACAAGAAACATCCACGCTTTGATTGTCAGCAAAATACCAGTCGCTATGCTCGTTATCACCAAGAGGATGACGAAACACATTATACGGCGATATGGAATTTTGTTTTTTCTCATAAACCGTAACGCTTAATCTTGTTATAAAGAGTCTGTCGACTGATGCCGAGTTTCTGCGCAACGAGAGAAATATTGCCGTTGCAAGAATCCATGGCTTCCACAATCAGATTACGTTCTGAATTTTCGAAGGTAACGTCTTTCTTTGACGACGAGACATTTACGGAAGCATATAATCCAAGATGTTCAGGTTCAACAACATTACCGTCACACATTATCACTGCTTTTTCCATCGTATGCTGAAGCTCTCTCACGTTGCCGTCCCATCGATGGTTAGTCAGTCTTTCCTTTGCCGAGTCTGAAATCGCGAGATTTTCCTTCTGATATTTTTCTGAATATTTTTTAAGAAACAGCTCAGCGAGAGGCACTATATCCTCTTTTCTTTCGCGCAGAGGCGGTATATTGATATGTATCGTATTTATTCTGAACAACAAATCCTGACGGAACTCATTTCGTTCCGCCATCTCAAAAAGATTACAGTTTGTAGCGGTGATAAGTCTGATGTCGATATTGACAGGCTCGTTAGTTCCGAGACGTGTTATGCTTCTGTTTTGAAGAGCCGTAAGCAGCTTAGCCTGAAGATGTAGCGGCATATTACCGATCTCGTCCATGAAGAGCGTCGAGTTGTTGGCAGCTTCCATCTTACCTATCCTGTCGGAATGAGCGTCGGTGAAAGCGCCTTTCTTATGACCGAAGAGCTCGCTTTCGAACAGCGACTCCGGTATTGCGCCCATGTTAATGCTTATCATCTCCCTATTACATTGCGAGGAAAGAGAATGAATCTCACGAGCCAGCACCTCTTTACCTGTACCGTTTTCGCCAGTAATCAAGATGTTAGCATCTGTAGCGGCGACACGTTCCACAATGTTTCTTATGCGTTGCATCTCTGGAGAGTCACCCCAGAACATCTGAGTATGTTGCGACGCCGCCTTATTATGCGAGGAACGTTTTTTCGTCTTACCTTCGTTATAAGCGTTGAGTAAAGTCTCGACAAGTTTCTCGTTATTCCAAGGTTTCACTATGAAGTCGAAGGCACCGTCTTTCATGGCGCGCACCGCGAGGTCGATATCAGCGTAAGCTGTGAAGAGCACGACTTTAATCTTAGGAAATTTCGAGTTCACCTCGTTAAGCCAGTAGATACCTTCATTTCCGTTGTTGATTCCAGCATGGAAATTCATGTCGAGAAGCAGCACATCAGGCGACTCGTTTTGTATTGTAGAGACGAGCGACTTAGGAGAAGAAAGAGTGATAACTTTTTCAAAGCAGCTTTCCGTCAGCAACTTAACAGCCGACAGAATATTAAGATTATCATCAACGACAAGAAGTTTTCCTTTTTTGGGCATAGAATTATTATTTAAAGCAAAGATACATTTTTTACAAAAACATCACATAATAAATTGGCAAATATAAGATACCATCTTTTAGACAGACATTTCTTTCATTAGACAGAACGACAGATCTAACTATATTATAATCAGTCATCTTCATAAACTTAGTCAAGGCACTATGAACAGTATAATTTTTACCAGACTTCACTTCAACTGGCAAAACAGAAAGTGTCTCACTATCATCTATCAAAAAATCTATTTCACCATTTTTTTTATTATCATAATAATACAATTTATACTTATGAGCCTTAAGTTCCTGTGCCACTACAGTTTCATAAACTGCGCCCAAATTCACGCTGTTTGTATCTTCTATAATCGGTTTAATGTTATTTTTGTATAATATTGACGTAAACAGACCAACATCATTCAGATATAACTTCAGGAGATTTTTACCTGCATTCTGAATCAATGGATAAGTTGGCTGACTAATCGCATTTGTTTCAAGAGCTATTCCTGAAGAAAAAAGGTAATCGAACTCATCTTGATAATCGCTTGTACGTTTTCCTTCTTTTCCCTCAATATCTTTTATCACAATTCTCTTTTTAGTATTTTCGAGACATGATGGAATCATCTTATAAACACGTTGAATTTTCAGCTTCCTACTCGATTCCTTCTCATATTTAACGGCATCGTCAGCATATAAATCAGAAATATCATTATGAATACTCCTTACTATTGATATATTATGCTCATTAACAAAAGAATTCACCGCCGCCGGGAATCCACCCACCAAGAGATAATATCTGAAAAGCGTCATTATTTTATTATGCAACGATTCTGACAAAGGCTCTTGATTTTGATAAAAATTACGCATTTCTTCAATAAAGAACTCTCCGACATTATTGGCCCACAGAAATTCCTCAAAATCCATAGGATACATGTGAACACGTTCAATACTTCCTATTGGTATTGACTGAGTTTTCTGTAAAGTAACACCTAACAAAGAACCACTCGCTATGTATCTGAACCTATTATCCGCATTTAGAAATTTAAGCAAGGTAAGAAGATAAGGATAAGCCTGTATTTCATCTATGAAAATCAAAGTAGATTCACGGTCTTTCATCTTGTCACCAGCGAAAGCACTCAACGCCAGATAAAATTTATCAACAGAAGTTGATTCTGAGAACAACCTTTCATTCATTTTATCCTCTTCCATGTTTATCTCGATAAAATTTTCAAACATCTGCTGACCAATATGACGGATAATAAACGATTTACCAATCTGCCTTGCACCATCAATGACAAGGACTCTGTCAGAATCACTTTTTAAGTAATCTTCTATCTTATTGAAAATCTTTCGCTTCAACATAACAAACACATTTTTTCCATAATTTCACAGGTACAAAAATACATTTTTTCCGTCATTTTTAGTAATAAAAAATACATTTTTTCCAAAAATAATGATTATTTTTAAGTCACACGCCCGTGTGCCTCTACAAGAGATTCTACCATAATTGTTAATTGTCAACTGTCAATTGTTAATTGTTAATTTATCGCGTCAATTGGATTTTCATTAGCCGCTTTCCATGAGCGCAATATCACTATCGTCATAGTAACGACAAGTACAACAATCAATACCAAGGCATAAACCCATAACGGCATCGCGATTCTGTTGGCGAACTGCTCCAACCATCTTGAAGATACGAACCATGCAATCGGGGCTGCCACCACGAAACATATTACTACTATGACAGCATAACGTCTCGCAAACATATTGATGACATTCTCCGTCGTGGCACCATAAACCTTACGGATACCAATCTCACGGCGACGATGCTGAGTCTCGAAAAGAACGATGCCGAATATTCCCATCAAGGAAATGACAATGGCTATCAAGGCGAAAACCGCGATAATCATAACTTGTTTCTTTATGTCATAATAGTAAAATCCGACATGCTCATCAAATGTATTAACCTTAATAACATCTGAAAAAGGCGCAATTTCCTTAACCGTTGTTTTTATAAATTCTTTCATCTCTTCCACATCTGCATTATCCTGCATACGAAGATAATATCCGCTATAATAATCATTATAACAAAGATATGCGGTATTGACATGTCCGCCTTGCAAAGACATATTATGCACATTCGCCATTATGCCTTTCGTATTCCAGCCATTTAATTTATCACCGATTTTCATATCTACATTATCGCTCAGACAAGAATTTATCAGCATATCCCTACCGTTAGAATTAGGCGTAAAGCCCTCACCTTCAAGAACCGGTATCTTAAAAAAGTCTATAAGATTCCATCGCACATACCAAATATT
>JAZOCI010000075.1:0-8222 GCA_045596465.1 Bacteroidales bacterium
TATATAAAAAAGAGTAAAGAAAAAATTTTTTAGTCTCTTTTTTAGTTATGGAGTGATGGAGTGATGGAGTTATGGAGTGATGGAGTTATGGAGTTATGGAGTTATGAAGTTAATAGTTAATAGTTAATAGTTAATAGTTAATAGTTGGTGTTAAAGTTCTACAGTCTTAATAAAATAAGAGTTGCTCGGTTATGGGCAGCTCTTATTTTATTATCATCAGAGGCACGTCCGTGCGCCTCTACTGGATATATGACAATCTCCCGTAGAGACATACGGACGTATGTCTTAAAAAACAATTCTTATTTTTTAATAAAGCGTTTTACGACCTCGCCATTATCAGTAACGATCTTCACGAAGTAGATACCGCTGTTTAAATCAGCGACATCAATGCTGTGGACAAAGTCTGTAGACTGTAGACTGTAGACCTTAGTCATTCTTCCGTATATATCGTAAATAGCGATTTCTTCAACGCGAACTTCTGTTGCGAGGAAGAGTTCGTTATGAACAGGGTTAGGATAGATGTTGAATGAAGAAGCGAGTTCTTCTACGCCTTCGCCTATTGTCATGCAAGCTTCATTTGATTTTCCTGATTCGCCGATGGCGTTGACAGCTGTCACTGTGAAGCAATATTTTGTGCCTTTTTGTAAGCCTGTTACAGTGTAAGTCGGCAATTCAATTGTTGCGATGTTAACTGTATCTTGGTAAACTTTGTAAGATGTAGCGTTTCCTACAGCGTTCCATGTCAATTTGATTGATTGTGCATCAACGACTTCAGCTTTGAGGTTTGTTGGAGCTACAGGAGCTGTCGGTGCCGTGCCTCCTGTTGTTGCACATGATTCGTTAGATGAATCTGTCGATTCAATGCCGTTGCGTACGCCCTTGACAGTGTAGCAGTATTCTGTACCTTGTGTGAGATTTCTGTCGACGTAAGCTGTACCTTCTGAGTCTCCGACCATTTCACCGTCGCGGTAGATGTGATATTTCAAAGCATTTGTGCCTGCAACCCATGTCAATCCTATTGATGTTGCGTCGATTGTTGTGGCTACGAGATTTGATGGAGCCGATGGCATAAGGTCTGCGGTCGTTACACATTCTTTTTCTGACTCTTCTGTCTCTGTTTCGTTACGTAATGCTGTGACTGTGTAGCAATATTCTGTTGCTGGCTTTAATCCTTTTACTGTGTATGTAGTGCTTAAAGATGTGTACTCTTCGCCATCAGTAGCAGAATAGATTTTGTAGCTAATTGCATTTTCAACTTCGTCCCATGACAATATTATCTCTGACTCATTGATTGCCTTTGCGGTGAGATTTTGTGGAACTGTCAATGGCAAGTCTTTGGTCTTGATGACGACTTCTTCTGAAGCGAAAGATTCTCCATCGCCAGCATAGCTCTTTATCACGAAACGATATTCGGTAAATGGCTGTAAGTTCTCGGCTTTATAAGTTGTATCTGTCACAGAAGCGATTTGGGTGTTGTTAAGATAGATATTGTAACCTTCTGCTCTTGCAACTTTATTCCACTCCAATGTAAGCGATGTCTCAGTAATATCTTTCGATGTGATTTCTGTTGGAGGCATGAGAGGAACTTCAGCTTTAGAGATGTTGAATGTGAATTGTGACTCTGCTGCTGCCACTACATAATATTTACCTGCAGGGAAGTGAATGCTGTCGATTGACTTGGCGGCAGATTTTGAATTGATTACGTTTGCAAGAGTGATGTTGTCTACACCTACATACATGCCGTTATCTTTCTTATGATGTAATGCGACATAATAATCGCCATAACGTAAACCTAATTCTGCGAACTTAGCTCCGAGGTCAACGACCACATTATCGAATTCTATAACAGCCGGAAGCACTTTCTCTATCAATATGAATGTTTCGCCGTCTTTTGAAACCTCAACATTGATATATTCTTTCCATGCTTCTGAGTTGTCTAAGGTTTCATCGCCTTTGCCATAACGGAATGCGTCGAACGACAATTTAGAGTTAGCTGTGATGTTATAAGCTTTTTCTGTCACCATCATATTGTCGGCTTCAGTTAAGAGAGTGATTTTGTCCACGCCTTCGCCTTGTGTCTTTGATGAATATGATATGGCGTATTTGTTATCTTCGTCATTTTCGATTTCCCAGTTATATCCGTTGCCGTCTATGTCTTTCAAGATCCAGCCGTTGAAGGTGCCGTCGCTGAAATCGAAGGAGAAGCTTCTTGGTGTGTAGAGGATACCGTCGTAATAGTTATTGTCTGACGGTCCGCCATATTCGTTGAAGTCTGACTCATATACTGTCAAATAGGCGTTGGTGCCTGTTACGCTTGCCGATATGAGAGCCTCGTCTGCCAAGTCTAATTCATAGACTGCATCTGGAGCTTTGCCGTCTTCTTTCTCTTGTGGTAAGATATAGTTGTCGTGTAAGTCGGCAAATACCGGTGTGTTTGTATAAGCATTCTCTGTGAATGTCACTTCTTGTGCGAGTTCGAATACGTCAGGTGTAGCTGCTGTATATGCTGTAGCTGTCATAGGAATGACTCTTGTCGTGTCGGCGTATGAAACGGTGAGGTTAGCTGTATAGTCGCCTGCTTGTGCATTCTTGTTATATGTAACTTTCAATGCTACGCGTTCTGCAGGAAGCTCGACATCTTTATTCAATACGAAGAAGTCGTTGTCGACTGTTATGTTTGTAATTGTTGTATTGACAGCCTTTAAGTTTACATCGGTAGTTGTCTTTTCTGACCAGTATTCACCGAGGGCTACATCGCCTAAAGCTATTGTTTCTGGAGCTTCCAAATTAGCCTTAGCAGGAACGATACCTATTTTAATTTGGCTGTTCATGTATTGATTGTCATCTTGGTTATAACTTCCAAATTTAGTATCTAATTTCAAAACGTCTATATCCTCATTATAACTTGTATAATATATGGCTCTTGGATTTTCTGTTACATACGAACTCCATTTAGGGACACCAGAGTATGAGTAATTACCTGTCAAATCATTGATAGTAACTGCGAGATTACCTCCTGTATATTCAAATGGTTTTTGGAAATTAATTGTGACCCAGTTGCCTGCTGCAGGTGTTGTTATTGTACCTTCAAAAACAGCTACGTCTTCCGATGTCAATGTAACCCAGTCATATTCTCCTGTGTAATAATTTTTATCTGTATTCTTCAAATAAACAGCAAGCTTACGTTCATGTTCTGAGCCTTGTGTTGTTTTGAATGATAAGCTCACTATTGTTCCTTCTTTTCCGCCTAATTCTTCGGCTGTATAGATTTGTTGTGAAGCTCCTAACAGCGCACTTATGTAAGTTGGAACATAAAAGCTTGATGTTGTTCCATCTTCACCTATTACTACAGTTTCCATACCTTCTGTCGGAAGTTGTGGTTCTTCTTCATCGCCAGGTTGTTCTTCTGCGTCCTCGTCGGCTGTTGATAATTTCACGTTATCGACTTTTATACCTCTTGTGGTATTGCCGTTACAGTCGTGATGACGGAAACCTATATACAATGATTTGCCTGCGTATGCAGCGAGAGAGATGCTATCTTTCGACCATACACCATATTCATGAATATCTTGTTCTGTGAATTTCTTGTTCCAAATGCTTGTGTAGTTTTCACCATCTTCAGAAATAACAACACTTAAATTGTCTTGATAAAAAAGTTCAGAATCTAATTCACGATAGAAGAATGAGAATACTGAAGATTCTGTGATGTTATATTTATTTTTTGTGACGATATAATTGTCTGGAGATATTGCGTTACCTTGGACAAAGGCTTCAGAATATAAGCTGTAATTAAATTCGTCTTCAATATCAATACCTACATACCAGTTGTTGCGACCAGTTCTCCAAATATTGCCGTCTTTGTCTTCGTCAATATTATTCCAATCTTCTAATCTTTTTTCTAATTTTTCGTCATTGAAGTTATAGAAGAACGACACTGAGGTGTTGCCCGGTTGTTCTGGCTCGTCACCGCCTTGGTTATCGTCACCACCTTGGTTATCGTCACCACCTTGGTTATCGTCGCCGCCTTGGTTATCGTCGCCGCCTTGGTTATCGTCGCCGCCTTGATTATCGTCACCGCCAGTTTCAGGTGGTGTTGTTGCGCAGGCTGGTTCAGATGGCTGTGATTTCAGTTCACCAAATGTAGCTACTACAGTGAAACAGTGTAATGTTGCAGGATGGCAATTTCCGACCACAAATGATGTTTCCTTTGTAACATGGAATGGATATTCATCATCTTCATCAGAATACAGTTGATATGTCACTGTATCTGCCATTACAGCTGCCCATTCCAATTTTATTTCTGTTGCGCTCAATGGTGTTGCTGTCACTACTGGAGCTGCGAGAGTTGGTTCCGGTTCTGGATCTGGAGTTGGATCCGGAGTTGTTCCGCCACCGCTACTTTCTGTCGATAATCTGATAATTGTCATACGAGATTTAACAGATTTGAAACTTTGTGGATCAGAAGATGCTTGATTGTTATGCATACAAGAACTTGCCACTTCTTGCCAATTCCATTTTAATTCATTTGTTGTAGCACAATTTGATGTTGAAATTGCAACAACAAGATTTTGAGTTCCGCTGTATTCGTATGGTTTATTGAATGTAAAGTTTTCCCATTCTTCTCCACCTAAAGTTACAACACCCTCGAAGACCAATGTCAAGCCTTCTATCCAACCCGCAGAGCTATCAAGAGAATTTTTATCAGTCTCTCCAATGTATAACTTAACATTAGCAGTAGTGGTCACATCAGGTGTAGCACAGTTAAAAGCAAGAGATGCTATTGTCATGGATTTACCAATTTTATCTTTAGGATAAACAGTTTGGGTATAAATAGCAGTTTTATTTGTTCCAAAAGGGACAACGTGTGTAGGGTCTCCATCTGCTGTTCCCACAATAATTTCGTCGGCTCTCAATGCTAATGGCGAAAGGAAAGCCAACATCAATAAACTAAGTAAAAACCTTTTCATAATTGTTGATATTTAATTGTTAATGATTTCTAAAACAAAATTCTCTATATGCTGACAAAAATACAATTTTTTTGAATCTGAAAACACAAAAAAATAATTCATAATTGTATATTTTGCATTTTGATACGGCAAGCCACATCCCCACATAGTTTATAGTTCATAGTTCATGGTTCATAGTTCATAGTTCATGGTTCATGGTTCATAGTTCATGGTTCTTGGTTCATAGTTCATTGTAAAAAAAACTTTAATTTTCTTTTTCTTTCATAGTTTTATTTGCTACTTTTGCGCCTTTGATATTTATTTATTAAATAATATATAAGTAGGTGATATTGAATTAAAACACAATTAAGTATAAATTATAAATTTTAAAAGGATTATGAGAATTTTTCAACACTACACACGTGTGAGGTACCAACATGCGTTTGGTACGAACAGCGCTCGTCTTATGGCGAAGCCATGGATTTCGGGCGTTCTTCTGATGTTATGCGTCATCATTGCCATGTTGTTAGCAAATCTTCCATTTACCAAAGAAGCCTATCATTCATTTTTACACACAAAATTATCTATTTCGGTACAATCGGGAAGTCATGAATGGTTCTTCCCTAAAGATATGTCGGTCGAGAAGTTTATCAACGACATTTTGATGGTTGTGTTTTTCTTCACTGTCGGTCTTGAAATCAAGCGCGAGATTGTATGCGGAGAGTTATCGAGTGTCAAAAAAGCCATGTTACCTGTGATAGCAGCAGTCGGCGGTATGATGGTACCGGCTCTTATCTATACATGTTTCAATGCTGGCACAGCAGCCGGCAGCGGTTGGGGAATTCCTACAGCTACCGACATCGCTTTCGCTATCGGTATCATGTCGATGCTCGGCGACAGAGTGCCTGTGTCATTAAAGATTTTCTTGACAGCTCTCGCTATTGCCGACGACTTAGGCGCTATCTTGGTAGTAGCGTTCTTCTACGGAGGTGCGATAAATCTCACTTTGTTAGGAATATCTGTATTGATAATATTATTCGTCTTATTACTTAACAAAGCTGGCGTCAAGAGAATGATTTATTATCTCATTCCTGCAATAGCAATCTGGATTTTATTCTATTACGCTGGTATTCACGCTACAATGTCGGGTGTCGTCATGGCTATGATGATTCCTATGAAAGCTCGTTATTCTCGCACTTACTTCGACAAGAAAACCGCTCATTATCAAGATTTGATAGTGAAATATCACGATGGCGATGAGTCGCCGAACCACGATCAGCAGACATGTCTCAAACATATCGGCGACGTAGCAAGAGGCACTGTCGGCATGAGCTATCGTTTGGAACACGCCCTTAACCCTTGGGTTAACTTCTTGATTATGCCTATCTTCGCTATCGCTAATGCTGGCGTTGAAATCCCTGACTTGAGTTATCTTAACTTCTTCCAATATTCAGCAGAATTAGGTTCGGTAGGACTTGGTATTTATTTAGGATTGTTACTCGGTAAACCTATCGGCATCACTCTCGCAAGCTGGATCGCCATTAAGCTGAAAGTCGGCGCTATGCCTGACGGCGCATCATGGAAAATGCTCTTCGCTGTAGCTTGCCTCGGCGGTATCGGTTTCACTATGTCAATCTTCGTCGACACATTATCATTCGGCGAACTTGTCCCTGAAATGACAATGCATTTACGTAACTTAGGTAAGATTGCTGTACTCGCAGCATCATTATCGGCTGGTATCTTGGGAAGTGTTTTGATTACGCTTTTCTCAAAGAAGAAATAAGAATTTCAGCTATAGAACTTTGAACATAGTCTATCGTCTTTTGTCTTTTGACTTTAGACTTTAGACTTTTTTTTAACTTAAAAAAATGAAGACAATAAAAGAGATATATCGCATTGGTCATGGACCTTCGAGCAGTCATACTATGGCGCCTCGTTTTGCTTCGGAACAATTTCTTGCAAGAAATCCGGAGGCTGCACGTTTTGAAGTGACGTTATATGGCAGTCTCGCGGCTACCGGCAAGGGTCACTTGACCGATGTGGCTATCTTGGAAGTTCTTGAGCCAAAAGCCTCCGTCACAATAAATTGGGAGCCTGAAATATTTCTCCCGTATCATCCTAATGGAATGACATTTAAGTCATTTAATTCTGAAAATATTTTAACGGAAGAATGGACGGTCTATAGTGTTGGTGGCGGCGCCCTCGAAGAAGAAGGCAAGCCTGCAGTTCTGCCTGATATTTATCCTATCACCAAGATGACGGAAATTTTAAATTGGTGCGAAAACTCAGGTAAGGCTTATTGGGAATATGTGAAAGATGTCGAAGACGATCCATATCTTATGGATTATTTGGAGCAGGTCTGGCTAACCATGCAAAATGCTGTCGAACGCGGATTACAGACCGAAGGCCGTTTGCCTGGACCTTTAAATCTGCCTCGCAAAGCTGCGGCTTACCACATCAAGGCAATGGGCTATCAGCACACACTGAAAAGTCGTGGTTTGGTATTCTCTTACGCTCTTGCTGTAAGCGAGGAAAATGCTTCTGGCGGATTGATAGTCACGGCTCCTACATGTGGTTCCAGCGGTGTATTGCCAGCAGTGCTTTATCATAGTTCTAAGGCATACGACTTTCCAAAAGCACGAATACTCAGAGCTTTAGCAACAGCAGCTCTCGTCGGTAACATCGCCAAGACTAACGCTTCTATTTCTGGAGCTGAAGTGGGATGTCAAGGAGAAGTCGGCGTTGCTTGTGCTATGGCGGCAGCGGCGGTATGCCAACTCTTCGGCGGTAGCTGCGCTCAGATAGAATATGCTGCAGAGATGGCTCTCGAACATCACCTTGGAATGACCTGCGATCCAGTATGCGGTCTCGTGCAGATACCTTGCATAGAACGTAACGCCTTCGCAGCAGCACGCGCCATGGACGCTAATATATATGCTACATTCACCGACGGAACACACAGAGTATCATATGACAAAGTCGTCGATACCATGAAACGAACAGGTCACGACATGCCTCTTATCTATAGAGAAACAGCAACAGGCGGACTCGCCAGCGAATACGAACAAATGAACTATTAATCAATGCATAATTCATAATTCATAATGCATAATCACCTTTAATTATGAATTATGAATTATGAATTATGAAATAAACAGGCGGACTCGCTATCGAATACGAACAAATGATGAACGATGAACAAGGAACAATTGTTCATCGTAAATTAAAAAAGTGCGACGCGCCATTGGGTTTGACGCGCCGCGGGGGTTGTTGAAA
>JAZOCI010000076.1:0-2498 GCA_045596465.1 Bacteroidales bacterium
GTACAAGCTGTAAATGCAGACACTGTATCAGCAAAATCAGACAGCGTTGCAGTAAGAACATTAGCTAAAGCTGACGATGAAGAAGGCGACGACAACACTGGCGAAGAAGAATCAGAATATTTAATTTATGAAGATTTCGAAGATTACTTAAAAGACGAATATTTAGCTAAAACAGGCGGTTCATATTGGACAACATGGAGCAACAAACCGGGCTCATCAGAAGATGCTAAAGTCGTTGAATTAGACGGTAACAAATGTGCTTATATGAAAGATGGTGTCGACCAAGTTCTTCTTCTCGGCGGTTATCAATCAGGTGAGTTTGAGTTAGAATATGAAGTTTACGTACCAGAAGGCAATGGTGGTTACCTCAACGTTCTTCATAACTTTGCAGGCGACAACTCAACATGGGCAATGCAAGAATATTTCCAAATGACAGACAATGGCAATGGCAATCCTAAAATAGCTGCCGGTCATGGCACAGTTCATGCTGGTAAAGCTGAAGCGGCTGACATTCCATGCGTTTACAATACTTGGATGCACTTCAGACTCCATATTAATGCCGACACCGACCTCGCTGCTCTTTACTACACAATGTCTGACGGTATAGAGAAAAAAGCTCACGAATGGCAATGGAGCCAAGACAGCTACGGCGAAAACATCGCAGGTCGTAAGCTCGACGCTATGAACTTCTATCCAGTAAGTTCAAAAGCTGAATATTATGTCGACAACATCTCTCTCAAGAGAATCGGTGAGCCAACAGCAGCAGAACTCACATTCGACAAAGAATCATTAAGCGTAAGCATAGCAAAAGACGATGAGACAACTGTTGAATTGACAGTAGAAAACACAGGTTCTTCAATAGCAGAATACGTCGCTTGGGTTGACTACGGCATGGGCGAAATCAGCAACAAAAATGAGACTGTGTCTTATGCTTCTGAAGAAATAGCTAACTCAACATCACTCGGTTGGTCAAGTTCAGACAACAAACCTATCACTTTCGAAATAGCAGCATTCTTCCCTGCTGAAACATACGGCACATCTGTGATGGGTACTTACATCTACGACGCAGCTTACTTCTTGGGAGAATTCCAAGATCAAAATGGCAACATAATGCCATCTCTCGAAGAAGGCACAGGTCTTACATTCCGTATCTATGGACAAGGTTCTAACGGCTATCCTGGCGAAATCTTGGCAGAAAAAGAAATCCCTGCTGACTCTGTCATCTTGGATTGGAATATCGTTACTTTCGACGAACCAGTAGCATTGTCAGGCTTCGACTTCTACATAGCTGTGGAAATGACACAATGTGTAGGCGGTGCATCAATGGTATTCGACGGCAACAAAACTTCTCCATTAAAAGGAACTGCCGACCTTATCCGCTTCGGTAAGAGCGCTTTCAGAACAATAACAAACTTCACTGAAAACGGCGAATATTACGGTAACTGGCATCTCGCTGTAAACTGCCTCGGTAATGCAGTACAAGGTGGCTGGGCTGAATTGAAAGACAAAGAAATCTACTTGCAAATCGGCGAAAGCAAAACTATCAGCTTAAATGTGACTGCATTAGGTCTCCAATACGCTCAAAAGTGCGAAGCTAATGTAGTTTTCTCAACAACAGCAACTGAAGAAGACGTAAAAATCCCGATTTCTCTCTATGTATGGGGCGAAAATGTTGAAGAAATCTTAAGCAACAACTACAACATCTATCCTAACCCAACAACAGGCATGGTGACAGTTGAAGGCGAAAACATCAAGCACATCGCTGTATATAACTCAGTAGGTCAGTTGGTGAAAGTCGTTAAGACACAAAACAATGTTGTTGATATGAGCGCATACGAAAACGGCGTCTACTTCTTCAACATCGTTGATAACAAAGGTGAAAATTCAATCCAACGCGTCGTCGTTGCCAAGTAAATTTAAACTCATAAATTATCTAAAAAGGCGATTAAATTTAATCGCCTCTTTTTTTATTTATTTCACAAATATTGCATATCTTTGAAACCGAATTTACGCTTAATGAACTTAACTTAAAATTTAATATTATGAGAAGATTTTTACTTTTAACAATGATGTGCTTCTTCGTTCTCTGCGGAAACCTGAATGCACAAGACACAATCCAAGTGGGAACAAGGACTACTGAAACAAGTTATAATTTCCCTGTAAATACGTGGTATGATTATTCTTACACACAACAGATTTATACTGCTGAAGAAATCAATCATACAGCAGGCTTAATATCTGAAATTGCCTTTTTTACAGATAACACAGGATTTAGCCGTGATGTAACTGTATATATGATTAATACCGAGAAAGAAAGCTTTTCATCAAAAACAGATTGGGTTGATGTTGATATTCCTGATATCGTTTATGAAGGAACAATAACTTGTAACTCAACAATGAATATTCTCTTCACAAATAAGTTTGAATATACGGGTGGAAACATACTAATATGTTTACAAGATAAAACAGGTATTGATAAAACCAAAACAAACTACGAA
>JAZOCI010000077.1:0-4807 GCA_045596465.1 Bacteroidales bacterium
CACTCTTGAAGACTCTCATAAAAGAGAGCTGAAGCTTATCAGATTCTTGGATTCTATCAAAGAAGATACTGAAGCTCTCTTTCTCATGGGCGACCTCTTCGATTTTTGGTTTGAATATAAGACCGTAGTACCTCGAGGCTACGTACGCCTTCTCGGCAAACTGACGCAATTCGTCGATGCAGAAATTCCAGTTCATCTCTTCGCCGGAAACCACGACCTCTGGACTTTCGACTATCTACAGAAAGAAATAGGAATACAAGTTCATCGTGAGCCAATGGTAATGACATTGAAAGACAAGAAATTTTTCCTCGTCCACGGCGATGGCAGAGGTCCAGGCGACAGAGGCTACAAATTCTTAAAACGCGTCTTTGAAGGTAAATTAAATCAGTTTCTTTTCAGATGGCTTCACCCAGATGTAGGAATCGGTCTCGCCTTGAAATGGTCGCATAATCACAGGGTTAAGAAATTAAAGAAAGAAGCCGAAAGCAATTATTACTCCGTCATAAAAGAAACACGACTTTATAAATATGCGCAAGAATGCATCAAAGAAAATCCCGAGATTGATTATTTCGTCTTCGGACATCAGCATAAACCGATGCAATATAAAGTAGATAATGCCGTTGTTACTGTTGTCGGCAACTGGATAAGAGATTTTTCTTACGCCGTATTTGACGGAGAAGAAATACAATTAACAGTTTACAATTGACAATTAACAATGAAGAATTGTAGAGACGTATCAATGATTCCTATAAAATCAACAAACATTGATGCGTCTTGAATAAAGAATATAAACATTAAATTAAAATATTATGAACATCACAAATTCGTACATCAAAGAGAACGAAAATCGTTTTTTGGAAGAGTTATTCGGACTGATTCGTATTCCTTCAATCAGTTCACAGACAGAACATAAAGGCGACATGATCAAATGCGCCGAATATTGGAGAGACAGCATCTTAGCAGCAGGCGCCGACAAGGCAGAAGTCATGCCAACAGAAGGCAACCCTGTTGTTTACGGCGAGAAAATCATCGATCCAAAACTACCTACAGTTTTAGTTTACGGTCACTATGATGTCATGCCAGTAGATCCTATCGAGTTATGGAACACCGACCCATTTGAACCTGTCATCAAAGACGGTAAGATCTGGGCTCGCGGTGCCAACGACGACAAAGGTCAGGCTTTCATGCACGCAAAAGCTTTCGAGACGATGGTCAAGACAAACACTTTGCCTTGCAACGTAAAATTCATGATTGAAGGCGAAGAAGAAATAGGTTCTGGCAGCCTCGCCAAATGGATTGTAACAAACAAAGACTTAGTCAAAGCCGACATCATTTTGGTTTCTGACACCAGCATGATCGACCACGACACACCTTCTATCACAACAGGTTTACGCGGATTGTCATATTGGGAAGTAGAAGTAACAGGTCCTAACGCCGACCTTCACTCAGGTTTGTTCGGTGGCGCGGTTGCAAATCCTATCAACACCTTATGCGAGATGGTCGCTAAAGTCATGGACGAGAACAACCACATAACAATCCCTGGATTCTATGACGACGTCATCGAGGCGACAGCAGAAGAACGCGAGTTGCTCAACATGGCACCATATAGCGAAGAAGAATATAAAGCAGGCGTCGGCGTGAAAGCATTACGCGGTGAAAACGGCTACACCACAATCGAGAGAGTCGGCATCCGTCCAACATTCGACCTCTGCGGTATCTGGGGTGGCTACACCGGCGAAGGCGCTAAGACAGTACTTCCATCAAAAGCATACGCAAAGATCTCCTGCCGTTTGGTTCCTAACCAAGACAACGAAAAGATTTCTGCCTTATTCAAAGAATATTTCGAGAGCGTAGCTCCTGAATACGTTGACGTAAAAGTCACTCCATTACACGGCGGACAAGCTTACGGATGTCCAATTGACTTGCCAGCATACAAAGCAGCTGAAGCAGCTTATATGGACACTTACGGCAAACGTCCTATACCTATGAAGAGCGGCGGCAGCATTCCAATCATCTCTGAATTTGAAAAAGTCCTCGGCATCAAGTCGATATTGATGGGCTTCGGCTTAGGTTCTGACGCAATCCACTCACCTAACGAAAACTACAGAGTCGACCATTTCTTCAAAGGAATAGAAACTATCATCGCTTTCTATCAACACTTTGCAAAAAATTAAGTCAACAGACAACGGACGACAGACAATAGTCTTTGTCCATATATAAAAAACGCAGGGATTTTTAAAGTCTCTGCGTTTTTATTTCCATTTGTCGATATATTATTATCTACAATGAGCCATAGCCCGAAACAGGGAAAAGTTGTTTTATGTAATATGTTTGTGATGCGCCATCAATTCTGATACTTCCACCTTCCATGCTTATTGTACATTCGTGTAATATAGGAGTTCTTGGTCCCGATTTTATATCATCAGAGTCTGCGATCCAAATTTTTGACACAATACCTGTTGCGTTATCGTATTCGCAGCCCCACAATGTAATAGAGTGAAGACCACCACCTAATCCTACTGAAACACCGAGTCCGCATGTGCCTCTTTCCATAAATTCCACTAACAATTCTGAGAAGCGAGCCAAACGTTCTGGATCGGATAAGCCTGAGCCATTTCCCCATTCGTTGTATCCGTTATATTCTGTTGTTATAAGGTTGTTAAATTCTATAGTACCTGGAATAATCACATAGCTATAGTCGTGATATACATAAGGAAGTATTTCATTCCATATATTTGCGAAGTAACCGCCATTGTTTCCTGACAAAGGCTGTGCGTATGATCCTGCAGTAGCATATTGTTGTATATTTCTTCCTTCAAAATACCATGTGATACCGTGAGAAGCATCAGCACCTCTTGAGTTGTCCCATTGTTCTTTATATATTTCCATAAGAGCAAGTTCATAGGTTGTACCTTTACCTGATATTGCGCCTTCAGGAAGTTCGTTGCCAGCTGCCATATAGCGGTCTTGCCACCATTGAATGATGTTAGATGAAGTAGCAGCCCAGCACATATTGATGTCGGTTGTATAGTCAATCTTATTCACGTCATACCATCCTGATGTCAGTGTTACACCTTTAGCAAATAGCCTAACCTTACCATCGATAATTTCCTCATTACCGCCTTCATCGCCACCGTCCTCTCCACTATTATCTTTATACTCTGTCCATGGGAGACAAGAAACATCTCCATTTTGTTCGGCTCTATAATATAACTTATTAGCTTTCAAACCATTTTTAAAAACATATTCACAGTTCTTTGCATTTCTCTCACACTGTAACACAACATTATTATTTTCATTAGGGAACAATATCACATACGAGATACCCGCTGCGCTTTCAACATCAATACGGGCGTCGGCATCTTGCTCAACCGTAAACTCATACTTCTCACTCGTAGAATTATATTCCAATGAATAAGAGGTACCGCATATTGCGCTTCCGCTTAAAGACGTAATATTATTCAAGTCTAACAAAGCAATCGACATCTTATTTCTGAGAATGCCCGACACAGGAAGTTTCACCTCGCCATTTTCCATAACGGCTGTCACTGTTGTACTTGCGACATGGCAGTAGCCTAAATCAGAGAGTCTGCCACTTTGAGTAGCAATAGAGCCTTCAATTCTGTTATTATTTATAAGGTTATAATAAGGTGTATTCAATGTCTTTGAATTACCGAGGTACCATATTTCATACGATGTTCCCTCATTGATGAGATTGGCGTTCACATACGCGCTGAATTCTATAGCTTTATAACCTTCAGAGTAACCTTCCATTTCAACGATTGTAGGATTGTCGCCTGGTATTGCGAGATAGATATATTCTTCGCCGTCGCTCCAGTTTATCTTACCATCATCTAAAACGTTAGTGAAATCCGATCTCGTTTCGTTATTGAGCGACAAGACGCAGCTCACTCTGACCATATCTTCATTATTTTCCGGTTCTGGCTCCGGTTTACATTGCGTAAATAACAACGCCATCAAAGTTAAAAACAGTAAGGATATTTTTTTCATAATGACAAATTTATTTCTTCAACAGCAATGCCGTTTTTAGTTATATATTAATGCCTTTACACGATTTACAAAGGTATGTATTTTTACATTATAGAAATATCATTAAAAAAATTTAACATCATAAGAAAGGGACGCGATTTATCATCACGTCCCTAATTGTCAATTGTACATTGTTAATTGTACATTATTCATAAATGTTTCTTATTGAAACACCGTTATTGAAGTTTTCGATACCTTTTTTCAAGAAGTCGACGAAAGCGTCTTTATCCAAGTCGTAAGCGCGTGGGTCAACCAAAAGTTCGCCATTGTGTCCCATGAGGCAGTAATATGGTTGAGCGTTAGTATTGAACTTAGAGATTTGGAAGTCTGCATTAACACGACCTATTGATTTCTTTTCTTTACCATCGGCACCGATGATCCATTCTTCTTTAGGAAGTTTTGTCTTATCATCGACGTAGAGAGCTACTATGACGTAGTCGTTACGTAACATCTCGAGGACGCGTGGGTCGCTCCATACGTTAGCTTCCATTTCACGACAGTTGACGCAGCCGTGACCTGTGAAGTCGATGTAGATAGGTTTATTTTGAGCCTTAGCGCAAGCTAATGCTTGTTCATAGTCGTAGTAACCTTTAAGGCCGTGAGGCAAGTGGAAGATGTCAGCATATTTAGGTTCTTCGCACAATACTGAAGAAGAAGTAGCTTTTCTGTCAGATTGTTCTGTTTGAACAGAGATATTAGACATCTTAGCATCGACGTAATTTATGACCTTATCAGCATTTTCTTGGTTGATACGTTT
>JAZOCI010000078.1:0-4426 GCA_045596465.1 Bacteroidales bacterium
TTATTTTTGACATAAAATTAATCTTGACAAATGATTTGCAAAGATACGATATGAGGATAAATAAACTTTTGCTTTATGGCAAAAAAACTCGTTTATCGATGTGGAATTTTGCAGCCAATCCAATCTGTGCAATCTGAGAAATCTGTGGTTGGAAAAACTATCTCGCCGAACGAATCCTGCTGAGAGTGTAGATTGAGATGCCGAGAAACTCCGCCACGTATTTCAGTTTCACTCTGTTAAGAAGTCCAGGGAAATGCTCCATGAAACATTCGTAGCGTTCCTTTGGCGAAAGCTGTAGTCGTTCCACGAAAATGTGACTTAACAATCTGTTGGTATCCTGATGGACGACGCGTCCCCAATTAGCGATGTCGATATATTTTTCGTATAAATCGTTAAGACGTTCGATAGGAATGATATAGATGTCGCATTCGGTGAGAGTCTGCACGCTTTCAACGGAGGGCTGGTTGTGATAAAGCGAATACATCCCGAAAGTGATGTCGCCTTCCATACTAAACCATGTCGTAGTGTCGATGCCGTCTTTATGAAAGATAGAACGCGTGACTCCATTCTCAATAAAATAGACATTACGGTCGATGGAACCTGTCGTGACTAAGGTCGTGTTCTTCGGATAATGAACGAGACGCATCTCACTTTGAAGAGCACGAAGAGCCTCATCAGAGATAGCGTGATACGACTTTATTCTTGCGACGATGTTTTTCATTTGGAGTTGTGGGGTTATGGAGTTATGGAGTTATGGAGTTATGGGGTTATGGGGTTATGGGGTTGTGGAGTTGTGGAGGGTTAAAGGGTTAAAGTCAAAAGTCAAAAGTTAAAAGTCAAAAGTCAACTATCAACTATCAACTATTAACTATCAACTATCAACTATCAACTATTAACTATCAACTATTAACTATTAACTATCAACTATCAATTGCCAATTCTAAACTTCTTAACTTCCTTATAGATTGCTCCTTCGGGTCGTAATATGCTTTGAAATAATATTATCTCGTTTACTTCTTGCTTGATATATGACTTCTGTTCTATGCCTGATACTATCTTCTGGAAATATTGTTTCTCGCATAATTCTTTGATTCTGCCGAGAGTGATATGAGGCACGAAGTTTTGTCGGTCGCGAAGGTAACCTAAATTATCGAAAGTGGTCAGAGTGTCTTCCTCCAAATCGTAGAGTTCTTGTGGAGTATTCTGCATTCCCAACCAAAGTACACGCGGAGCATAGCGGCTGCCGAAGATACCCGTTCTGTTAAAGTCCATAGTGAAACTCTTATGATTCTTTAACATATCACCGACAGCATCGATAATCTTGGGAATGTCTTCATTAGGAGTGCTGCCAATGAACTTCAAGGTGAGATGAATATTGTCAGGCTTCACCCAGTTGATGCGTTTCTCATGGGCGAGCTGGCGTCTCAATCCATCGAGAAGAGGAATGAAACCATTATCATTTGTCTTGATAGGTATCGCAAGGAAAAGCCGCTTCATATATTTAGCATTTTAAATCTGAAAAAATGAAAACCTGAAAACCTGAAAAAATTTTCAGTTTCTCAGATTCTCAGGTTTTCAAGTTTTTAAATCAAAGGTTTGCTTTAAAATATTCTGTTATCTTAGTCACGAGATGTGCTCTGTCAGGACCATAGACGTTGTGGTCGTGACCTGGATATACGAAGTAATCCAACTGTTTTCCGTTGTGGATACAATTCTCTACGAACACCAACGAATGTTGCCAAACCACGACAGGGTCTGTAGTACAGTGAATTATCATCAGTTTACCTTCGAGTTTATCTGTCTTATTTTCGAGGCTTGTAAGTTCGTAGCCTTCTGGATTTTCCTCAGGAGTGTCCATGTAGCGTTCGCCGTACATTATCTCATAATATTTCCAATCCATGACAGGACCGCCTGCTGTTGAGACTTTTACGTCTTCTGGATAATGTATTTTCATGTTGGTACTCATGAAACCGCCGTAGCTCCAGCCGTCTGTTCCTATACGCTCAGCATCGACGTATGGAAGCGATTTAAGATAGTCGATACCTACTTTCTGGTCGCGCATCTCGGCTTGTCCGCATTGACGGTGGATGACTTGTTCGAAAGCCTCGCCTCTGTCGGCTGAGCCTCTGTTATCCAAAGTGAAGACGATGAAGCCTTCTTGTGAGAGATAATGTAAGTAGATGCCAGCGTCAGCTGTCCAGTTGTCGGTAATCATCTGCGCGTGAGGCCCGCCATAAACATAAATGATGACAGGATATTTCTTGTTCTCGTCGAAGTTGTAAGGCTTAATCATACGTGTATATAAGGTCTGTCCGTCTTCTGCCTTCAACTCGCCTAACTCTATAGTGCCGATATTATAATCTTTCAAAGGATCGACAGCTTCGTGTAAACGCTTGACGAAGTTGCCTTTAGCATCAGCGACGTCGATATTTCTTGCCACGTCGGTGCTTGAATAGTTATCGAGGAAATATTTTCCTGAAGCGCTTGGCATCACATTATGTGTTCCGTGTTCTTTGGTGATCTTGACTTTCTTGCCATTTTTAAGATTATGTTTATAGTAATGACGTTCCAAAGGACTTACCTCTGTCGAGGTGTAATAGATGTTTTCGCCTTTAGCGTCGAAGCCGTTGAAAGCTGTGATAACGAACTCACCTTTTGTTATTTGCTTAGCTTTCTTATTGTTTACGTTATGTTTCCATATATGATAGAAGCCATCGCGTTGAGCTATCCATAAAAATTCGTTTGTGCTGTTTGGCAAGAAATGAGCTGGACCTACAGGCTCCACATATTGTTCGTCTTTATCTTCAAAAATAGTCTGTAAGTATTCACCATTCAAGGCGTTATATTCATTGAATTGAAGATGGTTCTGACCGCGATTTAAAACGCCGATATAAACTCTTTCGTTGTCAGGATTCCATGTTATTGATGTAAGATATTGTTCTGCAGGCTCGCCTGTCTTTATCATCAAATCGTTGCCCGAAGCCACGTCATAGACATGCAATTTCACTTCATGGCTTTTCATTCCTGCCATTGGATATTTGATAGGCTTTGCGGTGGCGACGCGTTCTGTGATATCAACTAAAGGATAATCTGTCACCATGCTCTCGTCCATGTTATAATAAGCGAGTTTGTTACCGTCTGGCGACCAGAAGATACCGCCGTTGATAGCAAATTCGTTACGGTGAACCGACTGACCAGCGACTACATTTTCTGGATTGTCAGTCACTTGAACATGCTTTTCTCCATCAGCGAAGTATAAGTTATTCTCGATGGTATAAGCCACTTTCAAAGATGGAAGTGTAATTGTGTGATTTTCTGCGTTTGAAGGAATAGATGTAACTTTCTTGATATTATTTGCATCAATATCCAAAAGGTTAAGATTGACGCAGTTGTTCTTTTGGTCGAAACTGTAGTAATAAGCTTTCGTCGCGTCAATCCAGCTGAGGTTTGGAAGACGTTTGATGCTATCTAATCCAGCTTGATTTAAGTAAGAATTGATCTGGTCTAATGTCAAGAACACTTCTGCGTTTTCTGTGTTAACATCTTGAATCATAAGGTTGTTAGGATTCTCGTTGTCGGCAAACAGATATTTGTCGCTGTTAGGAAGCCAATTAATACTTTTACCTACAGGATACAAACTACGGTTCATATACGCAGCATCGTTAGCAGTAAGCATCTTTTTCTCCTGAGCGAAAGAAGTCGCTACAAAGCAAAACATTGCTATTAATAAAATTGTCTTTTTCATGATATAAGTTTTTAATGTCTAATGTCTAAAGGGTTAAAGGGGTTAAAGGGATTAAAGGGCTAAAGTAATTGTTAATTGTCAACTGTTAATTGTCAACTGTTAATTGTTAATTCTACACCGTGTACCGCGTCGGCGAATTCTTTTAATCTCTCAGTGCTTTTTTCGAGAGCGTTGCCTACAACGATAATATCGGCTCCGGCTTTTGCCATCTCGGCGGCTTTTTCTGGAGTCTTAATTCCTCCACCGACAATCAAAGGAATGCTTATCGTGTTTTTTACCTTGTAAATCATCTCGTTAGAAATAGGATTGATAGCACCAGAGCCCGCATCCATGTAGATGACTTTCAGTCCTAACATCTCGCCAGCGAGAGCAGTACACATCGCGATGTCGTCTTTGTCATGTGGAATCGGCGTAGTGTTGCTCATATACGAAACGGAGGTCTGACAGCCACCGTCGATTAGCATATAACCAGTCGGAAGTATCTCATTACCATACAGTTTAAGATATGGAGCTGCAACAACATGACGGCCAATCAACATCTCGGAATTACGTCCTGAGATGAGAGATAACAATAAAAATCCGTCACACCATTTGCTGATTTGCAACGAGTTGCCTGGAAATATCAAAACGGGAATGTCGCAATGTTTCTTAATTAATTTTATGCAATTATCTAAGCTGTCG
>JAZOCI010000079.1:0-9301 GCA_045596465.1 Bacteroidales bacterium
AACATCATACAATTTCTTTCCTAATATATCGAACACTTGAACGGAAGCATTTCCTTCATAATTTAACATCAATTCTACTTCTCCATCAGATGGATTTGGGAAAACAGAAAACAGTGTTTTTTCTTCAAAAATATCACATTCTTCCAAATTCATCATATCAAGAGCAACTTTAAAGTTAGGTATTCCATAGCCATATTCATTGTTTGGCGTATAATAATTATCTGAAGATTTTTTAATTATTTCCCTTATTTTGGAAGCAGGTTCATCTTTCAGAGCCTGCCATAGACAAGCGGCCATACCTGCGAGCGACGGGCAAGCGAAGGAAGTTCCGTTACCCTCGTAAAAATTATTTCCGGGAGAAGCGATAGTGACAGCATATGCGAACGACATCACATCTGGTTTTATCCTGCCATCGTAAGTCGGGCCAATCGAGCTGAAATACGCTCTTTCGCCATCAGCCTTAACGCCACCGACAGTCAAAACGTTTTTGCCATCGCCAGGAGCACCCACGTATGGAAAATCAGCATTTCCTTCATTACCAGCCGCGCTGATACAGAAAATTCCCCTCGAAATCGCGATTTCGGAACCAATTGTAATGATGCAAGTCTCGCCATTGAAGTCTTCATATTCATGAGTCATATCGTTATCGTCGAAAGAAATATAGCCCAAAGACGTGCTAATCATATCAATACCAAGGCTATCCATGAACTCTGCCGCGGAAACCCAATTATATTCCTCTATAATATTTTCATTGTTTACATTTTCCGTCCTGCACAAAAAATAAGAAGCCTTCGGCGCAGTTCCAACATAAGCATTCGGCAAATATCCAGCCATCAGACTCAGACACGCAGTTCCATGATGATCATCGGAATAGACAATACCATTTTTATACACAAAATCGCGAGTGCCAAGAAGGCGATTCTCATCTCTCATATTATCAAAAACATTATGAGTATCAACACCTTCATAACCGCTATCGCAAACTCCAATCCAGATTCCTTCACCCTGATAACCCATTTCGTGCAGTTCCACCCCATTCAGAAGCTCAATCTGCGTAAAAGCATTACCGTAATGATTACGAAAACCATTGTTCAACACATTATTATTAATGTCATTCTCACAAAACAACGATTTGCTTTTCAACATCTGTTTCAAAGGTTCGTCATACAAAGCACGTGTTTTTTTGACAAACGGCAATTTACTTATTTCATTCAAGACAGAAACATCAGCGATTTCGACAGTCACGCCGTTCAGCCATTTGGAAGGATTAAGAATCGTAGCACCCGTATTCTCAACTGCTTTCAAGTAGGATGTATTGACAGGAATATCTTTTTCGTCGATAGATATACCATAATTAATACGTCTTTGTATAGAACGTTCGCTCAAAAACTCTTCCGGTTTATCAATAGAATAAGGTGAATTATTTTTATCGGTAAACTGTACCCAATATTTATCTGGCGCCACTTGAGCTTGCATGACAACACAAACAACCAACAATGTATTAAGTATAAACAATCTCTTCATGTCAATTTTTATTTTCTGCAAATTTACAATCTTTGCGTCAAATTTAGAAGAATATTTTTCCTTGTTAACAATTATTAACAAACGACATATTTTCTTAATTTTGCGAAAAATATTTGAGATGAGAATTGACATTATCACGATCTTTCCCGAGATGTTCGAAGGTCCTTTCACAGAGTCGATTATTAAAAGAGGCATTCAGAAAGGACTTGTTGAAATACATTTGCATAATTTGAGAGATTACAGTAACGACAAGCACAAGCGAGTTGA
Source organism: Bacteroidales bacterium (assembly GCA_045596465.1). GTDB lineage: Bacteria > Bacteroidota > Bacteroidia > Bacteroidales > F082 > Limimorpha. Next base: position 1,792 of record JAZOCI010000079.1, read on the forward strand.
TGATTACGCTTTTTCTTCCGGTGCCGGAATGGTAATGATGATCGAGCCTGTCGACAACTGTATCATCAAGTTAAAGTCGGAAAGAGATTACGACGAAGTCATATATATGAGTCCCGACGGAGAATTATTGACACAGCCACTCGCCAATCAGATGTCCTTATACAATAATATTATAATATTGTGCGGGCATTACAAAGGCATTGACGAACGCATCAGGGAACATCTCATCACCAAAGAAATATCCATCGGAAATTATGTCTTGTCGGGTGGCGAATTAGGCGCAGCGGTATTAACAGACAGCTTGGTACGCTTAATCCCAGGAGTTTTGAGCGACGAAACATCGGCTTTGAGCGACTCTTTTCAGAGCGGTTTGGTGTCGCCACCGGTTTACACAAGACCTCGAGAATATAAAGGTTGGAGTGTACCGGAAATATTATTATCTGGCAACGATATGATTATCAACGAATGGAAATTAAATCAAGCAATAGAAAGGACCAAAGAAAGACGTCCAGAAATGTACGAAATTCTTAAAAAAAATAATTCAAATAATTTGTAATTCGTATCTAAAAAATTACTATATTTGCACACTTTTTCGTGAAGAGGAATAAAGAACAAAAAAAATTATATCAGAAATGAAGAACGCGTTAATTCAATTTGTTGAAGATCAAGTACAAGTTAAGGATTTTCCACAGTTTAAAGCTGGTGATACGATCACTGTAACTTACAGAATTGTTGAAGGTAATAAAGAACGTTTACAAAAATTCCAAGGCGTAGTGTTGCAACGCGCCAGCGAAGGTTCACATGCAACTTTCACAGTCAGAAAGATTTCAGGTAACATTGGTGTAGAAAGAATTTTCCCTATCTCTTCCCCTATGATCGAAAGCATCGAAAAGAACAAAGAAGGTGCTGTCAGAAGAGCTCGTATCTACTACCTCAGAGGTTTACGTGGAAAGAAAGCTAGAATCAAAGAAGCAACTCGTAAAAAATAATATTTCTTTGGCGATGAAAGCAAAAAAAAGCAACGTATTTTACGTTGCTTTTTTTATATGACTTTACTACTCCTTACAACCTCTGTCTCACGACCTCAAAGCACACTATTCCAGTTGCAACAGAAACATTAAGCGAATCTATATCGCCAGGCATCGGAATCAAAAGATGCTCATCGGAACGTTTCAGATAAGCTTCACTAATACCATCTTCCTCCGAACCCATCATAATGGCTACCGGCACTTTCATATCAGATTCCCAAACATTCTTACGACCTTTTTCAGAAATGGAGACCACTTTCAAGCCACTGCTCTTCATAAAATCTATAGCATCTTTAACATTATCAACGCGACACACATTTATTCTCGACAAAGCTCCCGCCGACGTTTTCATAGCATCACCATTTATCAATGCAGAACCGCGAGACGGAATCACAATCGCATCAACACCCGCGGCATAACATGTACGAGCAATAGCTCCAAAATTACGGACGTCTGTAACTCTGTCTAAAATAACGACAAAAGGCATTCTACCCTCATCATAAACCATCGGTATCACTTCTTCTATTAATTGATACGAAATCGGGCAGACAAAAGCAATAACACCTTGATGATTCTTCCGCGTCAGACGATTCATTTTCTCTACCGGAACATATTGAACAGGAATATTATGAGTTCGAGCATAATGAACGATCTCAGAAATCTGTGGAGAACGCAAGCCAGTTTGTACAAAAACCTTTTCTATCTCCTTCCCTGCCTTAATCAACTCCTCCACCGGATGAAGTCCAAAAAACATATTATTATCCATACACCTTATATTAATACACTAAAATTTACAAACGCAAGACATAGCGCCATTACGAGGACACAAAAATAATAATTAAAACTCATTTTTCACAATAAAAATAATAGCTCTTTGAAAAGTTTTTACTAAATTGCAACGCGGTTTTATCATAAGTATGATTTTTTATTATTACATAAAAAACAACGTTTTATATATTTTTAATTTACCATATCAACAAAAGACAAATTAAACATTAACAAACTTTAATAATTATTTTTATGAAAAAACTTTTACTTTCATTAGCAGTGATGCTTTTTGCTTCACAAATGATTTTCGCACAAGATGCAGAAGAAAAGAACTGGACACATGGCGGTTTCGTTGGTCTCAACGTGTCACAAAGCCACTTCTCAAACTGGACTTCCGGCGGTCAAGACAATGTCAACGGACTCGGAACATTGAAATACAACATGAATTTTGCAAAAGGCAAATCAAAGTGGGACAACACTTTAGATCTCGCATTAGGTTACAGTTATTTTGATTTTGATAAAAAACCATTAAAGACTGACGACCGTTTCAACTTAAGTTCTTTGTATGGTTACGATGTTGTTAAAGATGAATTGTTCATCACAGCAAACCTCAACTTCCAGACACAATTTGCAAACGGTTATGATTATAAAACCGACAGCACCAACAGAATTTCAGCATTCCTCGCTCCTGCTTATTTGACAGTCGGTCTTGGTGCTCAGTACACTCCAACAAGCTGGTTCTCTTTGAACTTCGCTCCTGCTTCCGGCCGTCTCACAATCGTAAACAACCAAGAATTGGCAGATCAAGGCGCATTTGGTGTTAAGAAAGCTTTGATAGATCCTGTGACAGGAGAGATTTTAGAACATGGAAGTAAATTCCGTATGGAACTCGGTGCTCAATTAATTGCAAATGTCAATTACGAAATTTTCAAGAATGTGGTTTTCAGCTCAAAACTCGTTGTTTTCTATGATTATATGCAAGACAGAGAATTAAACGCTCTTGACAAGAAATACGGTTGCCGTTTCGACTTCGATTGGGACAACGCACTCGTATTGAAAGTCAACGACTGGTTAAACTGCAACGTCACAGCACGTTTAGTTTATGACGAAGACATCAAACCAATTGAAGGTGAATCTTTCTTACAATTCAAAGAAGTCTTGAGCGTAGGCATCTCATACAGAATTCCTTGATTATGACAAGAATTGGATTATTATCCGACACTCACGGCTGGCTCAATCCAGCGGTCTACGATTTTTTCAAAGATTGCGATGAGATATGGCATGCCGGCGACATCGGAGATTATGACATAACTATTGAATTAACGGCTTTTAAGAAATTAAGAGCCGTTTTTGGTAATATCGATGACTGGGAAATCAGAGCCGATTATCCTCAATTTCAGATTTTTAAGGTAGAAGATATGAAAGTCGTGATGACACATATCGGAGGTTATCCCAACGCATACGCACCTGGAATAAGACAATTACTTGTTGAAGAAAAGCCCGACATTTTCATCAGCGGACATTCTCATATTCTAAAAGTTATGCGCGACCAAAAGTTAGGATTGTTACACATAAATCCAGGAGCCGCAGGACAAAAAGGATTTCATAAAAAAATTACCATGATAAGATTTCAAATCGATGGTAATATGGCAAGTAATTTAGAAATATATGAAGCCGACAGGTAAAAGGTGTCAGGATTAAAGTTATAAAGGATTAAAGGCTAAGGTGTCTATGTTAAGAACTTTAGCCTTTTGTCTTTAGTCTTTTAACGTAAACGATCTACAGATTTAATCAATTCAATATCTTTTCTAATCCATCTCATTGCCAAGACCGACAACACCATATTAATTAGTGGCACATAAGTTCCAAAAGCATACAATGCGTCAACCGATAACATTTCCTGCATTTTATCTACGTAAAAAAGGAAAATCAATCCACAAAAAACAGCATTCAAAAAGACGTTCAACGACGACAATTTCAATTGCAATTCCCTTTTCCTGAATAAGAAAATCGTCACAATCGGAACTATTAACATCAAAATTGCCAAAATCAAGAGAGGCAAAACATTAGGTCTGGTTTCAAAATTCAAGACTGATAATTTTACGATTTCGTCACCAATTTTAAACAAAGCCATTGGCACAAAAAACAATACGCCGGACAAGACAGCCGACAAAAAAAGGAAAACAGTTTGGATTCGTTGTATCATAATATTGAGTTTAATTTTTTGCAAATATAATGATAAGATCCCAATGTAAATTAATTTAAAAAAAATATTTAAACCCTTTGATTTTTCAATATTTTATAGTATCTTTGCAGAACATTTGAACAAATACCAATTGTTATTGTTTTTAAAAGTGAGATGATTCCATCTCGCGATCTCAAAATAAAATTCTATGTACGACATTTACGGACTAAACGAAAAATCGTTGGTTGAACTTAAAGAAATTGCAATTCAATTAGGAATTGAAAACGTCAATATCACAAAGGAAGAACTTGTCTATAGCATAATTGACCATCAGGCAGTTCATCCCGACATTATTAATGAATCAAAGAAAAGCGTCAACAAAGACACCGTGAAAACAGATTCGGAAAAGCCGAAAAGAGGCAGAAAAGTAGCAACATCACGACCTGACAAAAAAGAAAACGCAGAAGTCGTGGCAAGAGTCGCCGACGAAAACAATTCGACAGAAAATAAAGCTGAATCTTCTGAAAATCAGGACGAAACTTCTGCCGAAATAAAGCCAAAACGTGAAAAACGTCCAAGAATAGGCAAACGAACAGATGTTGTCAAAACGACAATAAATGATAACGACGAACAAAATAAAGTTCAACATATTTCATACGACAAAAAAGAGGAAGTCGAAAACAAAGAAATTAGCGACGGTCTTCAAAGTGAAACAATAACGAGCGAGGAAACCATAGCCGTTGTTGAAGAAAAAGCCGAAGTCTATGAAACTAAGAGAAACAAAACCGTCAGAACCAACAAGAAGAAAGAATTCAACAGAGTTGAAGAAAACACGAATAAGGAAGTCGTTGAAATAAGCGAAATTGCAAAGACGGAAACTGAAGAAACAACAGAAAACACTGTGACTGCAGAAGTTACGAATGTCGTAAAGAACGAAAAAGCAGAAGCTGAGAAACTCGCCCATCAGAAGAGAGAAGAAATCATCTCAGAATTCGATGCCGTAGTAAACGCAGAAGGTGTCTTGGAAATAATGCCTGACGGCTACGGTTTCTTGCGTTCTTCTGACTATAACTATCTCAATTCTCCTGACGATATTTACGTTTCCCAATCACAGATAAAATTATTCGGACTTAAAACCGGAGATAGCATTCAAGGCGTGATACGTCCTCCTAAATCCGGAGAGAAATATTTCCCGCTTATCAAAGTAAGCAAAATCAATGGTTTGACTCCAGAACAAGTCAGAGACCGTATTCCGTTCGACTTCCTTACTCCATTATTCCCTACAGAGAAATTCAACCTCACAGGACATAAAGGCGCAAGTGTATCAACAAGAATCATGGATCTCTTCGCTCCTATCGGTAAAGGACAACGTGGTCTCATCGTGGCACAGCCTAAAACAGGTAAGACCGTTTTACTTAAAGAAGTTGCCAACGCCATCGCTGCAAATCATCCGGAAGTTTACCTTATTATATTATTAATCGACGAACGTCCTGAAGAAGTCACCGACATGGCTCGTAGCGTAAATGCAGAAGTCATATCATCAACTTTTGATGAACCGGCAGAAAAACACGTTAAGATTGCCAATATTGTTTTGGAAAAGGCGAAACGTATGACAGAATGCGGTCACGATGTCGTAATATTACTCGACTCCATCACACGTTTGGCTCGTGCTTTCAACACAGTATCACCAGCTTCAGGTAAAGTATTGTCAGGCGGTGTCGAAGCCAATGCACTTCAAAAACCTAAACGTTTCTTCGGTGCTGCTCGTAACATCGAAAACGGAGGCTCGCTCACAATATTAGCAACCGCATTGATTGACACAGGTTCTAAGATGGACGAAGTTATCTTTGAAGAATTTAAAGGCACTGGCAACATGGAACTCCAACTCGACCGCCGACTTTCAAACAAACGCATCTACCCTGCTATCGACATCGTAGCATCTGGAACTCGTCGCGATGACTTATTAGTAGATGAAAGAACTCTCGCAAGAGTATGGGCTCTGAGAAACCATTTCGCCGATATGACTCCAGTTGAAGCAATGGAATTCCTTAAAGACAGAATCAGCAAGACATATTCAAACGAAGAGTTTTTGGCAACAATAGATAAGTAAAGGATTAAAGGGTTAAAGGAGATTGAGATTTCCTTTAACCCTTTTTTCATTAAAATATTGCTCTTAAATCGTCAGTCGTCAAGCCGTTGAAATCGCCTGAACTCATGAAGCCTGCAACGACATTTTCTTTCTGCACATCTTCAAGTTTCTTCAACAATTCATCTTTAGAATGAACGACACAAATATCTTCTCTCGCGAAACCTTCAACGATTCTTTCATCTGACATCATCTCCAACTTCTTGATAGCCACAGCATGCGGATCGTAAAAGACTATTGCTTTGTCGCAATTATCCAAACAATGCTCATAATGATTTATAAAGACTTCGCTTAAACTGCTGTAAGTATGCAATTCAAAAACCACAGTTAAAAATCTATCTTTATACTGTTCTCGCAAAGCCTTGACTGTTGCTAACACTTTTGAAGGAGCATGAGCAAAGTCACGGAATATCAAATTGTTTCTTTCCTTATTTTCAAACAACAATTCCAAACGGCGCGACGCACCTTTAAAAGATGAAATAGCCTCATAGAAAACTTCGTCTTTTATTCCCAACTGCTTGCAGACATTATAGGAGGCATTTATATTTTTCATATTATGCTCACCAAACACCTGCACTCTAACTTTCTCATTATCAAAGATGAGATTTGTCGTTTCGCCATCACTTTCATATTGATGAATTTCGTAACCAAAAGTCTTCACTTTGGAATTAGCTGCGATTTTTCTTGCTTCAATATCATTATTATCATAAATAAGACAACCGCCATTTTCTATTGTATCGACAAAGATTCTGAATTGTTCTAGATAAGAATCGAATGTCGGGAACACATTGACATGATCCCAACCGATGCCGCTTATCACAGCTATATGCGGATGATATTTATGAAATTTCGGCACTCTGTCAATTGGAGATGTCAGATACTCATCGCCTTCGATGACCATATATTTGGCTGTCTCACTAAGTCTAACCATCACATCAAAACCTTCCAACTGTGCTCCCACCATAAAATCAGTTTCAATACCAGCATGTTTCATCACATGAAGAATCATCGATGTTATCGTTGTCTTACCATGACTTCCGCCAATCACGATTCTGATTTTATCCTTACTTTGTTCGTAAAGATATTCCGGATAAGAATACACTTTCAATCCAAGTTCCTGAGCTCTAATAAGTTCCGGATTGTCGATGCGAGCGTGCATACCGAGAATGACAGATTCATATGTCGCATCGAGTTTTTCTGGATGCCATCCTAACTCTTCTGGCAATATGCCTTCATTCTTCAATCGCGTTCTTGAAGGCTCAAAAATCTCATCGTCAGATCCTGTAACTTCATAACCTTTTCTATGTAAGGCTATCGCCAAATTGTGCATGGCACTTCCACCTATAGCAATGAAATGAACTTTCTTCAAAGTCGGATCGTAGC
>JAZOCI010000080.1:0-9860 GCA_045596465.1 Bacteroidales bacterium
AGTTAATAGTTAATAGTTAATAGTTAATTTTTTAATATTTCGATTTATAAATCAGGAAGACTGCGGGTCTTTTATTCCAGTCTTTCTTAATTTTTTTCCATTCAGAAATCGGTTTACTCACAATTTCTTCATCTGGCATTGAAATATTACAAGCCACGCACAACATTGTATTCGGGTGACACGTCTTCGTAAGTTCCTCAATCATAGCGTTGTTACGGAAAGGCGTTTCGATAAACATCTGCGTCTCGTTATTAGTAGCGGAACGGCGTTCGAGATTTTTTATCGCGTTGGTTCTTTCAGGAGATTTTATCGGGAGATAGCCATGAAAGCAGAATGCCTGACCGTTGAATCCGGAAGCCATCAATGCGAGTATCATAGCGTTAGGGCCTGTGAGCGGCACGACTTTTATTCCAGCCTGATGCGCGAGTTCCACGATGAGAGCTCCCGGGTCGGCGACACAAGGAGTTCCCGCCTCCGACATAAGTCCCACGTCATTACCGTTCAACGCCTCGCCAAGATATGTCATCAAATCGGGATTATTAAATTTATCGTGTTTATCCAATTCAACGAAAGTAAGTTCGTCGATAGGACAAGGCATATTCATCTTCGACAACATACGTCGTGCGGTGCGGACATTTTCCACAACAAAAAAACGTATTTTTCTTACAATCTCCAATGTTCCTTGAGGAATAACCTGTTCGGCTGTAGTTGCACCGAGCAAAGTAGGAATAAGATAAAGCGTTCCAAATTTATGATTCATCAGCAGATATTTTTCTCTATTTCTGTAGCTAATGTTCTGAATTTCTTATCAGTCTCCAAAAGGTTACCAACGGTTTTCAGGGCATGAATCACCGTGGCATGATCTTTACCGCCACATTGTTGTCCTATCGTAGCAAGTGAGAATTTTGTAAACTTCTTCGCGAAATGCATCGCAAGTTGTCGAGCCTGCACGAGTTCGCGTTTCTTCGACTTCGAATAGAACTCTTCTGTGGAGATATTCAGATTGTTACAAACCACATTGACGATATATTCAACGGAGACTTCTTGCGTTGAATTATGGACGAATCTCTCGATGAGTTGACGAGCCAGATCCATAGTAATGGCTTTTCTATTAAGCGACGACTGAGCTATCAAAGAGATGAAAAGGCCTTCCATTTCTCTGACGTTAGTCTTCACTCTTGAAGCCACATAATCAACGACTTCATCAGGAAGTTCAATGCCATCGTTAAAGGCTTTTCTCTTCAAGATCTTGATTCGTGTCTCCACGTCGGGTTGTTGCAGATCTGCCGACAAGCCCCATTTGAAGCGAGAAAGCAGACGAGGTTCCATATCCTTGATTTCCACCGGTGCCTTATCGCTGGCAAAAATCAGTTGCTTACCATTTTGTTGCAAGTGATTGAAAATATGGAAGAAAGCATCTTGAGTCTTTGCCTTTCCTGAAAGAAATTGAATATCGTCTATAATCAAAACGTCTATCATCTGATAGAAATGAACGAAATCGTTTCTCGTCTTGTTTTTGCAAGAGCTCATGAATTGTTGGATAAACTGTTCCGCATTGACATAAAGCACGATAAGATTCGGATGGTGTTTTTTCGTTTCAAGACCTATGGCATGACAGAGATGAGTTTTTCCGAGTCCGGTCTGGCTATAAACGAACAAAGGATTGAAAGCAGTCTTTCCTGGTTTTTCAGCAACGGCAAGACCTGCAGAACGAGCCAACCTATTACAATCACCTTCTATAAAATTATCGAAAGAATAATTCTCATTAAGTTGCGACTCGACCTTAATCTTGTTGATTCCAGGCAAGACAAACGGATTCAATATTGGTTTGTTCTGTTCGTCGTCGAAATTTATCGGGACGCGCACCGGCGGATTGATGGTATTCGTCCTGTCGGTCGTCGGCACCTTTATATCTATAGGATTATCGGAACCGTAATTATCCATCACTATGCTATATTTCAAGCGTCCTGTAGGTCCCAATATTTTATGTATCGTAAGTTTAAGAAGGCTGATATATTGAGTTTCAAGATATTCATAGAAAAACTGACTCGGAACTTGTATGGTCAAGACGTTTTCCTCGTCTTCGTATGCCACAGGCTTGATCGGTTCAAACCAAGTCTTGTAACTTTGAGGACGAGTGTTCTCTTGTATCATTTTGAGACAATCATTCCATATTTCGACACAAAGTTCGCTCATTATATCAGTCAAAAAAATTACAATGTTTTAAAAATCAGAAGATTAAAAAAATCAATTTCGTTTCCAAAATTTTCAACAAAAATGGGTACAAAAAAGTTAATAAAAAAATCTATTTTCTATTGAATATTAATTTTCTTTGGCTTATATTACGAGCAAAGGAAGGTTACAAGCCTCTATTTTACAACCAACAGATTATCAAACAGTTCTGAGATATTGAACATTTACTCCGTATAATCTTTTCAGCTTATCTATCACTCTATCAGCATCTTTCTTTCTCACCGAAATCTCGAGGTAACAGTTTAGTTCAAACTTAGGATTCTGCTGTTCCAAATTCTCGTCTTTCAACACGCGCATCACCTCATTCATAAGAGGATAATCGAAGACGACAGAATAGACTTCGTCGATTGTTTTTTCAACGACCGTCGCATTGTCGAGAGCTTCTTTTGCAGCCGACTTATAAGCGTTGATAAGTCCGGGAACGCCGAGTTTTATCCCGCCGAAATAACGCACAACGACAACACATACATTTGTCACGTCTTTTGAAAGAATCTGATTCAAGATTGGTTTACCTGCAGTTCCAGAAGGCTCGCCGTCGTCAGACGAACGATAACACGATTTATCAGGATTTATAATGAATGCGTAACAATGATGCCGAGCATCGAAATATTGTTTCTTAAACTCCGCAACGCGCGCCTTCACCTCATCTTCACTATATACAGGAAAAGCCTTGGCAATGAACTTACTGCCTTTCTCCTTATATAATCCGTCGCCTTCGGAAATCAATATTTTATATGTATCGTCGAACATTTTTTTAAGTCTACAGTCTACAGTCTATAGTCTACGGTCAACAGTCTTTTTCCACACATTAGACTTTTGTCGAAAGTTACTGCAAAGGTAAGTTTTTTTTCAATACTTTTGCAATATGAAAGTTGCATCTAATTTAGTAAAAGACATACGAAAATATTATTGCGATCAGCTTTGTTCGATTTATGACAATGACGAAGCTAACGCAATGATTCTTATCTTATTTGAACATTACTTCAATATTGACAGAGTAAAAATGGCACTCGAGCCCGACTTACGTCTGAGTGAATCGGAGATGCTGAAGATTCATTTCGCGGTGAAGGATTTGTTAAAACACAAACCTATACAATATATAATAGGAGAAACCGAATTTTGCAGCCTGAAATTCAAAGTTAATGAAAACGTCTTGATTCCACGACCTGAAACCTCGGAGATGGTTTATAGAATTCATAATTCACAATGCATAATTCATAATTCAGAGCGACTTTCAATTTTAGACATTGGGACGGGAAGTGGTTGTATCGCGATAAGTTTGGCGAAGATGCTTCCTGATGCGGAAGTTTACGCATTAGACATTTCAGAAGAAGCGTTGAATATCGCGAAAGAGAATGCACGTATTAATAATGTAAATGTCACTTTTATTCAGGACGACATTTTAAATTTAAAGAACAATATCGAAACAAAATTTGATATTATCGTAAGCAACCCGCCTTACGTGAGAGAATTGGAGAAAGCCGAGATGCGTGACAATGTCTTGAAGTGGGAACCGCATAACGCCTTGTTTGTCAGCGATGAAGATCCTTTGATATTTTACAGAAGCATTTTAGAATTTGCAAAAATCCATTTAAAAGAAAAAGGAGAAGTCTGGTTTGAGATAAACGAATTCCTCGGAAAAGAAATGACTTCTTTATGCGAGGAACTCGGTTTTTCCAACGTTAGGATTTATAAAGATTTCAGAGGGAAAGAGAGGGTTGTGGCAATGAACGATGAATAGTTGATAGTTGATAGTTAATAGTTAAAGGTGTACGATAAATTATAGTTTTGTCTTCGGATTTATTTTTCACCGCCAAGATTTTATCATTTATATCATTGATTTACATTCTCTTTCTTTGCCAAATCTATTGCCTCAACGATTTTTTTATAATTATCATTTTCAGTAATCACATAAAAACACGCCTTGTCTCCTGCTACATATATACCTCCAACGAAGGACAACAAGGAGGTTAAACCTACGGCAATAACCAAACCTACAAAGAATACTTCGATCAGTTCCAACACATCTACACCACCTGCAAAGACAATTAAATTCCCTCCTCCTGAATAATAGTAATCAGCCACATAGGCACCAGTAAGATAACCCACAAAATAACAAAATACAAGCAACAATGCAAACATCAACGAATATACAAAAATATTCTTTAAGGCAAAAACTAAATCAGGTTTTCGTGAGACTTTTGTTACAGTGTCCAATGGAATGATTTTGTCCATTTTATAACCTTCTTTATTTTTCCTGCGATAAGGTTTACGACATCTCACGTAAGAATCTGTAACTGTAACTATCTCACCTGTACGTAATGTTTCTTCGTAATAAACTTTTTCTTCCATATTAAACTTCACTTTTTCGTGTCGTGAGCAACTTCTTAATAATTTGCTTCTAAAGAAATTCATCCAATTAGAACATACAAATATATAATATTTTCTTCTCAACTTTTCAGATTTTAAGATTTTCAGATTTTAAGTTCAAAAAAAATCCGTAGACCGTAGTCTGTAGTCTGTAGACTTTTATTATCTTTGCAAGCTGAAAAGCGATTGTCGCAGGCAGGAGAAATTCTGCGTGAGGAAAGTCGGGACAGCACAGAGCGCCGTACTTCTTAACAGGAAGGTATCTGAAAAGATAACAGCAAGTGCCACAGAAAATTACCGCTCTTAGGAGTAAGGGTGAAAATGTGAGGTAAGAGCTCACGCGAAGTCATGGCGACATGGTTTCGGGGTAAACCTTACGGGCTGCAAGACCAAATACACCGACGTCTGAGGGTTGCTCGTCCGAGTCGGGAGGGTAGGTTGCTTGAGTCTGCCGGCAACGTCAGACCTAGAGAAATGACAATCACCTTGAAAACAAGGAACAGAATCCCGCTTATGCTTTTTATCTAAAAAAGAGTCCTTGACGGACTCTTTTTTACGCAATTTTTTCTTAACTTTGTCGTTCAATTTACAAATATTTTTTTATTTTCATAAAACCATATAATCGAACATGAAAAAACTTTTTCTTGCGATAATATTATCATTTATAACACTCTGTTCTTCAGCACAAAAAGAAATAAATCAATATAATCCGGAGAAACTTTTTGAAGAAGGCACGCTCTTATTCGAAAACCAACATTACGCTTCCGCATCGGAACATTTCAAGCAATACATAGCATCTGCCGACGACAAGAACAGGGAAAACGTCGTCATGGCGAAATATTATGAAGCAGCTTCTTCCCTACTCTTGGAAGACAGCGACGGCGAAAACAAAATAAAGGCTTTCATAAAAGAGAACCCCACAAACGTCATGACCGACAACGCCAAATTATTGTATGCCAACTATTTATTTAAAAACAGAAAATATCGCGACGCGTTAAAGACTTACAAAAGCATAAATTCGAGCAATCTCACAAAAGACATGCAAGACGAATACGACTTCAAGAAAGCATATTGTTATTACCAAACACAAGACATCTCGAAAGCGACTCCAATATTTGAAAAGCTGAGCAAAACGACAAACCAATATCGTGAAGACGCAACATATTATCATGCTCACATTTTATACATCAACGACAAGAAAGACAAGGCTTTAGAGCATTTCAACACTTTAAAAAACGGCAAAAGATACAAAGACATCGCTAACGTATACATACTTCAGATCAACTTCGAAAACGGCAATTACGCGGAAGTCGTTGAAAAAGGCGACGACATCTTACAGAAAGCACACAAAAACCGTAAATCGGACATCGCACTTATGCTCGCAGAGTCGTGGCATCAACAAGGAGATTACGGTAAAAGCCTTGAATATTACGAGTTTGCATTGCAAAATACACGTCGTAAGCTGCCAAGAGAAATCGAGTTCAAGATAGGTTTCTGCAAGATGAAAAACGGAGATTACAAAGATGCGATAGAGCATCTCACGAAAGTGACCGACAAAAATGACGAGTTGGCGCAATACGCATCGTATTATATGGCGCAATGCTACACCAACACCCAGCAAGACAAGTTCGCACGAAACACTTTCTACAAGGCTTACAAGATGGATTTCAACGATACCTTGAAAGAAAACGCGCTTTACAATTACGCAGTTCTCAGCTTCATTCCTGGCATCGACCCTTTCAACGAGACAATCAACGTGCTCAACGACTACATAAAAAACAATCCGCAGTCGAGTCAAATCAGTGACCTTCAAGACATTGTAATTCACCTGCTTTTAAATTCAAAAGACTACAGCAACGTTCTCAAGACACTTGAAGAATACGACAAGTTAAGTCCAGAACTCAAGAAAATACAGTCACAACTCATGTATAACGTTGGAATTCAATATTATAACGAAGGTAATTATAAAGAAGCTATTGAATATTTAGAGAAATCAGCAAACAACAAAGGCATCGAATCCAAGAGTCAGAAGGAAGCAATCTATTGGTTAGCAGACGCTTATTATCAATCTAACAATAAAGAAAAAGCCATCAAAACATATCAGCAGTTCATCAACACTTCTGGAGCCAACAAATTAGACATCTACGCCCTTGCATATTATAATTTAGGTTACATCTACTTGAATAGCAACGATTTCCAAAACGCCTCCGTAAAATTCAAGGAATTTATCAACAACGATAAGTTATCAGACAATGAAAGACAAGCCGATTCTTGGCTACGCATCGGCGACTGCTATTTCATTCAACGTCAATATAATAACGCCATAACATCATACAACAACTCGTTGAAGCTAAGCAACAGAAACGCCGATTACGCATATTTTCAACAAGGCATGGGTTACGGAGCTTTAGGAAAATCGAATGAAAAAATCGAGAAACTTAATATCATCGTCACCCGACATCAACGCTCATCTTTCTATGACAGAGCGATTTACGAAATAGGAATAACGCATCTCAACAACAATGACAGCCGTTCTGCGATAACATCATTCGAAAAAGTCGGCAGGGAAAGACCGCGTTCGCAATTCGCACGCAAGTCGATGATGAAAATAGGCATGATTTATTACAACAACGACGAAAACGACAAGGCTTTAGAAAACCTCAAAACCGTTGTAACACAATATCCTAACACTGAAGAATCGAGAGAAGCCCTGAATATAATCAGCAATATTTACCGTGAAAACAACGAAATCCAAGCATATTTCAATTATATAGCTGAAAACAATCTCGCAGAAATAAGCATAGACAAACAAGATTCGTTGACATTCAGAAACATAGAAGACTTCTACGCAAGCAAGAAATACCAACAGACCATAAAAGGCGCGGAACAATATATAAAGAATCACCCTAACGGAGCGTATCTCCTTGACGTTCATTATTATGCAATGAAATCAAAAGAACTCACCAATGACACCGCCGGAATCAGAAGTCACATAGAATACATTATAAATCAGAACGATAACGACTATACCGACAACGCACTTCTGATGATAGCCCGCATGGATTATGACGAATCCAATTACGCAAGCTCTGCAAATCATTATGAAAGACTGCTTAATATCACAGAAAATCAACATATTACAATAGAAGCCATCGAAGGCTGCATGAAGAGCTATTATTTCAACAAACAATATGACAAAGCAATAGAAAAAGCAAATCAACTTATTGGAATACAAGATATTAACACAAACCAAAAGAAACAAGCGAATTACATCTCAGGAAAATCGTTCTTCGACAAGAAAGACTATTCTGAAGCATTGAAATATTTGGAAATATGTTCCGACATCGACAATACTGAAATAGGAGCGGAATGCGCTTATCTCTCAACGATTTGCCTCTATAATTTGAAAAAATATGACGAAGCAGAAGAAAAAGTCTTCTTCGTATCAGATAAATTCAGCAATTACATCAATTGGACGGCAAATTCATTTATCGTACTCAGCGACGTTTATGTAGCGAAAAACAATATCTTCCAAGCAAAAGAAACATTAAAAAGCGTCATCGAGAATTATCCTGACGACAACGCCAACTACGAAGAAATCGTAAGCATGGCACAAGAGAAACTTGAGATAATTAACAATTAACAGTTTACAATTTACAATTTACAATTTACAATTTACAATTTACAATTAACAATTGACAATTTACGATTAACGATGAGAAATAGTTTAATAGTTATATTATTATTTTTGATAGGCATATCGGCTAATGCACAGTCGCATAATGAACAAGTCACGGTGGAAGGCACATACGCTCCGCAGATACAGAAGTCGCAACGCATAACACAAACGCCAGATATTCCGGAACGCGACTTCAACATTCCGAGTTACGAGATAAACACCGAAGATTACATCTACGACTACAAAGTCGATTTGGAACCTGTGAGCCCTTTGGCTTATACCAACAATCAAAGCCACGCCATTACGAACAACTTCCTGAAGGCAGGCTTCGGAACACGCGTCTCACCCGACTTCCTTTTCCGTCATTATTCCAACATCACGAAACGAACAAGTTTAGGCGTAGGAATCACTCATAACTCTACATGGCTCGGCATGAAAGGTTATGAAAATTCCAAATATATGAACAATGAATTCCGTTTGTCGATGACAAACCGATTCTCACAATTTCAATTACATTCATACATTGATTATCATTATGATACATATTTTTTAAACACTGACACTATAATCGACAACGGAGCCGACTTTGACGCTAATGCGAGGAAGATTCATTCGTTGAATGTAAGATTGGTGGCCAACAACAACAAGTCGAGTTACAAATCACTTTATGAAGAGTTTATTTTAGACTACAATTATTCCGGCATACAAGACGGAATGCAGGAAAACCTCTTGAAATTCAAGGCACATTTGGAACACTCCAACTCTTGGTTCAAAAGTAAAAATGACATTCAGACGTTAAGCCTCGACGTAGACGCAGAGATGAGCAATATCAAACACACATTATTCTTAATATCAGCAAATCCTCACCTCGATTTTGACGGCAACTTCTACAATCTTCATTTGGGATTTCGCATCGACGCCAAGACCAATTCCATGAGCGGCGGAGGAATCTATCCCGACATCAAAGGGAGCCTCTATCTCTTTGATAGAAACTTCGAGTTTTACGCAAGTCTCGGCGGTAAGACGAAAATCAATACATTAAAAGAAATACTTGCTGAAAATCCTTTCATCATATCCGACC
Source organism: Bacteroidales bacterium (assembly GCA_045596465.1). Classification (GTDB taxonomy): domain Bacteria; phylum Bacteroidota; class Bacteroidia; order Bacteroidales; family F082; genus Limimorpha. The sequence continues at coordinate 9,384 of JAZOCI010000080.1, forward strand.
TGACCAACATTGGAGAATTCGATTACGAAAAGACGAAAATTGATTTTCAAGGAGGATTGAAGCTGAAGGTTTTGAACATGATCAACGGACATGTAGGCGTGAGATATAGAAAAATAGGAAACAAAGTGTTTTATGTTAGCTCATTAACCCAGCATAATACTTTCGATCTCATTTTAAACAATTGTCACGTGTTTAATTTTTACGCTGATTTACATGTGAAAATCAATGATAAAATAAAGGTTGTCGGCGACTTCGCATATAACAATTATGATTTCATTAAAGCACGTATGACAGACGACTTCCCTGCTATAATAGCGCACGCATGGTACAAACCAAAAGTAGAGTTCGCTTTGAGAGGAGTATACAAATACAACAATAAATGGAATTTTAACATAGCCACATATTTTGAAGGCAAACGTTATGCGCTGACAGATTTAACAAAATACGAAAATGATTATTATTTTGACGGAATAAGAG
>JAZOCI010000081.1:0-3275 GCA_045596465.1 Bacteroidales bacterium
CCTTTAACCGTCTTTATTTCAATCACTTTCGCATCTCTATTTCTGACATAGAACGTAGCCTTTTCGACATCAGATGCCATGTTTTTTATTATTTTATAATAGCCTTTAAGAACACATCCAAGACTCAAGCCATTAGTTCTCCTCAACACCTTAGGAAGTCGTTCCAACAAAGTTATCGAAACAATTGTATCGTTAGATACAAACAAAGGATACACAAGATCTTTAACTTCAATTCCATTCTCGTCGACGTTGATTCTTTCTTTTAACAGACTAACGACTAAAAATAGAATCACTAATCCTAATACTATAAATGTTATTGACATAATTATCTTAATTTATTTTAACAAGACGCATTATTTATTTTATCACTGCATTGAGACGCATCAATGTTTGTTTATATTTAGGTATCATTGATACGCCTCTACATTATTCATTGTTCATTGATAAAGCGTTCCCGTATTGACGACAGGTTGTGCCGATTCGTCGGCGCAAAGAACCACCAACAGATTACTTACCATAGAAGCTTTCTTTTCGTTGTCTAATTCAACTATTTCTTCTTCGTTAAGTTTTTCGAGAGCCATCTTCACCATCGAGACAGCGCCTTCAACAATCTTCTCACGAGCTGCTATTATAGCGGCAGCCTGCTGACGACGCAACATAACAGCAGCGATTTCAGGAGAATAAGCCAAATAATTGATACGAGCTTCCACGACTTCCAAGCCCGACATTTCAAGTCTGTCGTTAAGTTTTTTCAGCAAAATCTCGTTTATTTCACTTCCGCCCGAACGTAATGTAAGTTCGTTAGATTTTGTATCGTCGTTGTCATCGTAAGCGAACATACCAGCCACTTCTCTCAAAGCAGCATCGCTTTGTACGCGCACGAAACTCTCGAAAGCCTTCATTCTGCCGGAGACAGTAACACCAACCTGACCATTAGCGCCGCCAGCCATAGTCTGAGAATCGATTTCAAACATCGCTTTATAAGTATCTTTAAGTTTCCAGACCAAAATCTGACCTATTAATATAGGATTACCAGTTTTATCATTCACCTTGATTGGATCGACGTTGAGGTTACGAGCGCGGAGAGAAACACGTTTTGACGAAAGCAAGAAGTTGACATAATAAAATCCAGTCTTCTTAAATGTACCACAGTAATTACCAAAAAACATCATCGCCATTGCTTCGTTAGGCTCCTGCTTCCTCAATCCTGTTAATAATATCAAAAACAGCAAAGCCGCCAAGACCGACAAAACTATTCCTGTAACATGTTCTAAATTCACAAAATAAACAACGCCATAAACAGATAGAGCAGTCAATGCCAATAAGAGCAACAATGCTACAAATCCGTTAATTACCATACCATTGAATTCTTTTTCTTTTGTTTCCATAACTGTTATTTTTTAGGTTTATAATAATTTATTTTAATATCATTTTGATATTGCAAATATATTATTAATTTTTTAGAATGTCAAGAGATTTTTTTTAAAATTTTAAATCAATCTATTTTCTATTCACTTCATTTTTATTATCTTTGCATATTGACAATAAAAAATATATACACTATGCCAGAAATTAGCAGATTTTATGGAATCATCATCACAATGTACCTTCCTGACCACAACCCACCTCATTTTCATGTAAGATACAATGAGTACAGAGCAATAATAGACATACATACTGGTAACATCACAGGACAGATGCCTCGACGAGCATTAAATCTCATCTATGAATGGCTTGACCAACATAAAGATGAATTAATTGCTAATTGGAAAAGGATGGAAAATGGAGAAACATTAATAACAATAAAACCTCTCGAATAATCATGGTACAAAACAACGAATTAAAATGGGTAATTGCAGCTAAAATTCTTGAAGATTACAAATTACATCTCACTTTCAATGATGGAAAGCAATCTATATTCGATTGTCTTCCACTTATTGAGCAATATAAGATCTTCGCACCTCTGCGTAATAAGGATTTATTCAAATGCTTCAACCTTGATGGCTGGACAATAAGCTGGGCTAATGGAAGCATCGACATCGCACCAGAATATCTTTACGAAAAAAGTACAACATTAACAAACTAAAATAACCGAAATCATATAACACATATAGTTAATATGAACAGAAAATTTTTAAGTGTGATAGCATTAAGCATTATGACATTGGCTTCCTGCACTAACAACGAGAAGCCTGCTAATGAGAGCAATCCTTTCCTCTCCGACTACGGAACTCCTTTCGAGACACCAGCTTTCGACAAGATTAAGAACGAGCATTATATTCCTGCTTTTGAGGAAGGCATGAAACAACACAAACTCGAAATCGACGCCATAGTAAAAAACAGAGCCGTACCTGATTTCCAGAACACTATCTTGGCTTACGACAAATCTGGCGAGCTTTTAGATAAAGTCAGCAACATTTTCTTCAACCTGACCGAGTGTCTCTCAAACGACGAGATGCAGAGGATTGCCGCAGAGATAAGCCCTAAATTATCAGCTCACGGAGACGAGATCTCAATGAATCCTCTTCTTTTTGAAAAGGTAAAATACGTCTACGACAACCGCAAAAACATGAACTTAGACGAACAACAGATTCGCGTTGTGGAGAAATATTATAACGACTTCATTCGTAGTGGCGCTGGCTTAAACGACACAGACAAAGAAACCTTAAAATCTATTAACGAAAAGCTATCATTGTTAAGTCTTCAGTTTGGCAACAACCTACTCGCTGAAAACGCAGCCTTCAAACTCGTTGTTGATAACGAAAACGACTTGAGCGGTCTCCCTCAGTCGAGCATCGACGCCGCAGCAGAACAAGCCAAGAAAGATGGCATGGAAGGTAAATGGGTCTTTACGCTTCCAAAACCAAGTCTCATTCCTTTCCTTCAATATGCCGACAACCGCGACCTACGCGAGAAGATTTACATGGGCTACGTGATGCGCGGCAACAACGACAACGCTAACGACAACAAGGAATTAATCGAGGAGATGTCGAAGTTACGCCTTCAAAAAGCCAAACTCTTAGGCTATGAAGATTACGCTTCATACGTACTCGAAGCTAATATGGCAAAAGACGTTCCTACCGTTGATAAATTCCTCGCTGACTTATTTGAACCTGCCGTAAAAGTAGCAAAGAAAGAATTGAAAGAGTTACAAGAAATAGCTAAAGATACCAAAGTTGAATCATGGGATTGGTGGTATTACGCCGAGAAAGTTCGCAAGGCGAAATACAACTTCGACGAAAACGAGTTAAAGCCTTATCTCTCTTTGAACAACG
>JAZOCI010000082.1:0-9696 GCA_045596465.1 Bacteroidales bacterium
TAACAATTAACAATGTACAATTTACAATTATGATTTAATTTCTTGTAGAGACATACGGACGTATGTCTAAACGAGGAATGTTGTACACTGTTAATTCTTCATTGTAAATTGTTAATTGTACATTATTGATATGTTTCTTTCCTACATAAAATATCGTTTAAAGGCGCAAGGAAAATTCAGGTTGCATTCTCCTTTCGCCTTTGATTTTTATGGAGAAGTATTGGATAAGATGACCCATGAAAATTGGAGAGAAGAATTGAACAATAAATTAAATTCTTTTTTGTTATCAAAGAAAGATGTTTTTCTTGAAGATGATGGCGTCATAATAAAATATGATATTCATCATTCAAAAATAAATGAAAGAGAATGGGACGATATGATAAACGACAATGAGATAACATTAAGCATCGACTGCTATCGTTTCGGACTCTTGTTTAAGATGAAAAGAAAAGAGAAACAACATTTTATATTAAAATTTTAAACCGTAATCTACGGATTATAGTCTGTAGACTGTAGACCGTAGACTGTAGACTTATGAAAATATACACAAAAACAGGAGATAAAGGCACGACCTCATTGATAGGCGGAACGCGAGTAAGTAAAGACGACGTTCGTTTGGAAGCATACGGCACTTTTGATGAGCTGAGCGCATTCATAGCGATGCTGAGCGATTCTGAAGGCGTTGAACGACATGAGATAGAAGTCATGGATAGGATACAGAATTGTCTGTTAGTTTTAGAATCGTGTTTAGCTTTAGAGCCAACAGCTGACAGCCAACAGCCAACAGTCAAAAAATATATTCCAGAGATTACGGAGGCTGATGTGAAGTTTTTGGAAGACGAGATTGACGCGATGAATTTGCAGTTGGAGCCGTTAAAATGTCTCATAATACCCGGAGGCAATATTTTGTCGTCGAGATGTCATGTTTGCAGGACAGTATGTCGCAGGGCGGAACGACGACTTGTGGAAATGGGCAGAGAATATGATGTTGACGAAAATATCAGACGATTTGTCAACAGACTTTCCGACTATTTCTTTACTTTATCGAGGCTTTATATGAAACGTGTTGGTGTTGAGGAAAAACCTTGGAAACCAACGAGATAAAAATAATTGAAAATATTTTGCAAAAACACTTGACTTTTTATATATAAATAGTAATTTTGCGCCCGAATTTTAAAACCATAAAGATATGTATTGGACATTAGAATTAGCATCAAAGTTGGAAGACGCACCATGGCCAGCAACGAAAGACGAATTGTTGGAATGGGCGATGAGAGTGGGATTACCACAGGAAGTAGTAGAAAACCTTAACGAGATAGAAGACGAAGGTGAAATATATGAGAGAATAGAAGATATTTGGCCTGACTATCCAACGAAAGACGATTTCTTCTTCCACGAAGATGAATATTAAGAAACGAAAGCAGCTGATGAGGCTGCTTTTTTTATATCATCTCGCATATCTTTTCCAACCACTCTTTATCTATATTATCGAATGTCGCTAAGTTCTCGCTGTCGATGTCTAAGACTGCAACGATTTGATTGTCTTTGAAAATAGGAGTTACAATCTCGCTTTTTGAGGCGCTGCTACACGCAATATGTCCTGGAAATTGATGGACATCTTCTACGATGATAGTCTTCTTTTCTTTCCATGAAGTGCCACAAACGCCTCTTCCGTAAGCTATTCTCGTACAAGCAACAGGACCTTGAAAAGGACCAAGAACCAACTCGTTATCAATTACACGATAGAAACCCGTCCACCAAAAATGAAACGCCTCATGAATGATAGCGGCGATATTAGCCATATTTGCAATAGTGTCGTTCTCCTTATTTATTAATGCCTTGACTTGTTCGTAAAGCATGTCGTATTTTTCAATTTTATTCATAGAAATGCTGTTGTTAGAGTTACAAAGATAAGCATAAATTCTTAATATTTATTTAGAAATGACGATGTTTTAGGGCATTGAGATTGTGTGAGTTACCGATAACTTGTCATATAACAGCATAAAAGTTAAAAATAGTTAAAAAGCTTGACAAGAGGAGTTTTCCGTTATACTTTTGCAATCGTAATGTTAAATAAAAATCAAAATTTATGAGAACTAAAAATTTACTTTTTTTAGTCGCTTGTTTAATAATGTCATTAAACGTAAAAGCGCAGGACGATTATCTTAGAGTAACAGATTTGTCCCAAATTCAAAATGGTAGCAGTGTTATTTTAGCGGCGCGTCACGATTCACTTTCACCGACGAGTTATTATGCGATGACGAATTCGCCGCAGGGGAAGCCTCAGGGGATTCTGTTTGTTGCGACAGATTCAGGTGGTAATATGATTTTGCCGTCGGAAATTGTTGATAATGAGTTGGATTATTGCTGGATGATAGGAATGTCTGGCAACGATTTTACTTTTATTAATCCAGATGGAGATATGTTGGGATATGGTAGTAGCGGTACCGATTTTGTGAAGAATGGGGTTAATTCTACATGGACAATTGAAGCTGCTGTTTCTGGAGATGGGACGTCTGTTCCTAATCATAATGCCTTCGTTATCACTAATATAGGCGTTGCAAATAGAAGTGTCGCGTTCAGAAAATACAGCAACGATGCAGTATATGAGAAATTTGCTCCTTATGCTAATTCAGAAACGAATTTAGGAGGCGACATCTATTTCTTCTATGTTGATATTTTTGTGAAATCTTCTGATGTGATACCTGTAGTTTCTTTGCCTAAGTTTTCTCTTGAGTCGGGTGATTATATGGTTGCGCAAAATGTTAGCATAACATGCGATACAGAAGATGCTGTGATCTATTATACTCTTGATGGCAAGAATCCGACGGAAGAAAGCGATGTTTATTCGGCTCCGATAGAAGTATCTTCGAAAACGACAATTAAGGCATTTGCAAAGAAAGAAGGTATGAAGAATAGTGGAGTCGCTACTGCAACCTTCAATATTTTGGAGGCTGTAGAGGTTTCTTTTTATGAAAATGGAGAGTTGTCGCAGGTGAAAACAGTGGTAAAAGGAGAAGCTATTGGAGAACTTCCATCTGTCGTTGCGCCTGATGGATTTTCTTTCAATGGCTGGACTGACAATGAGATAGCATTATCTGTAAATACAGCACCGAATATGCTGACAGCCTCATCAGTTGTTAATGAAACGATGAGCGTGTATGCTGTCTTCTCCATAACCGACAATAACTGTGTCGAGGTTGAATTGTCGTCTCTTGAACAATCCGATGCTGTTGCAATAGTTGTTTCCAAAGAAGATAAATATTATGCGATGTCTCAGGAGAAAGGAAGTAGCGGGCAACCTGTGGCGAAAGAGTTGATGATGTCGAACGGAACTATTGCGAGTGAAATCTCAGACGACATCAAATGGAATATCGCATATAATGACGGAGATATGATGATTTATCCTGATGGTAATGACGAAAATTGGCTGTATTGTACATCTGGAAGTAATAATAATTCGGTGAGGATAGGAACGAATGCAGACAACAATGTTTTTGAGTTGAAAACAGTTGAAATAGACGATGTGGTTTATTCTAACTATTTGTATAACAAGCAGACTGAGAGATTTGTTGGAGTGTATTATGATAAAGATATAGCCGTTGACTGGAGAGCGTATAAACTTACAGCTTCCGGAGCTTTTCCGACAAATATTAAAAATCAGACATATCGGTTTTTTAAATTAGAAGGAGTGAGTCGTTATTGCACAAATGTCGATGTTCCGCAAACACAGACTATTACCGAAAATACGACATGGAGAAACGTCTGTCTTGTAAATAAGATTATAGTTGAGAAAGGCGCGACATTGACAATTGACGGACTTATAGCTTGTACCAATGCGGATAATCTTGTTATCAAAGAAGGCGGTCAGCTGTTGCATAGCAACGTTGGAGTCAAAGCGACTATAGAGAAAGAAATTCAAGGATATGGTTCAAGCAATGAAGGCTGGTATACAATAAGTTCGCCTCTTGTTGAAAATGTTGAGATGTTGGATGTGAAAGATTTGGTTCCTTCGACTAACGATTACGATATTTATCGATATAATGAGCCTACGAGTGCTTGGGAAAACGCGAAAGATGCAAATAATGATTTTACTGCTTTTGAATCGGGGAGAGGTTATCTTTATGCCAACAAGTACGATGTGACAATAATATTTGATGGAGAAATTAGTAACGAGTCAAAGAAGTATTATGTTTCAAAGACTGAAGGCATAAACCTCTCCGGATTTAATCTTATAGGCAATCCTTTTGCACACGATATTTACAAAGGAGTTGGAGCGGCAATCGATGATGAAAATCTTGTGACGGGTTATTATACTTTGTCGAATAGTGGAGCATGGGAAGCAAAAATGTATAGTAATGAGCCAATTGCACCGTGCCAAAGTATTCTTGTCAAAACGCTGGAAGATGGAGAAATAGTGATAAACAAGACAAATAAAGTTCCGTCGCAAAGAAGTAGAAGTGCTCAGATATTGGGGATTGAAGTGGCGAATGAAACTTATAAAGACAAGACTTATATTTCATTTGGAGAAGACTATGGATTGGAGAAGATTCAGCATCAGAATGAAGATATTCCGATGATATATGTTACTGTTGATGGAGTTAATTATGCTATTGCCTCATTGAGTGAAACAACGAAAGAATTTCCGCTTTCATTTGTGGCTAAAACAATGGGAGAATATACTATCAGTCTTAATCTGAAAAATAAAGCATTTGAGAATATCTATTTGATTGATAACACGACAGGAAACAAAACGAATTTATTGATAGAAGACTATACTTTTATTGCGACCGCTAATGATAATCCAAATCGTTTTAAGATTAGCTTCAAAGAAGAAAACTCGATTAAGGAGTACGATGTTAATAACGGGAATTTTGTTTATGTCAGTAATGGGGAATTGATAATCAGTGGACTTTCTGATAATGTTACACTTGAAATTTATGATATTATGGGTAGAAAAGTATTGTGTGATGTTGAAAGAAAGATTGATAATCAATATGTTATAGGTGTAGGTGGTTTCTGTGATGGAGTTTATATTGTCAGGGTGGTTGATGATAAAGGTGTGAGAATACAGAAAGTGGTTCTTTAAATGTTGAAATGTGAGAATAGGGTGGCTTTGAATTAGAGTCGCTTGTATTCTCACTTTCTAAGAAACTTTTTTAAGCGGGGCGAAATGAAGAAGTTTATAATGATGATAATGTTGCTTTTGGGAGTTAATATAAATTTGGTGTCGCAATTTGATTATTTTTTTCAGAATGATGAAAATTATTACAATGAAGATGATTATAGATGGAATGAATTGTTTTTACCAGAGCAACATGGTTGCAATTATAATTATTATGCAGATGACGCGCCGACAGGAACAGGTGGCTTGTTGTTGGTGGGAATGGGATTGGCGTATTTGAAATTAAAGAAATGTTCTAATGAACAGAAGAGAAATCCATAATGTTCTTTGATATATTAAAGATAAAATGATAGAGAAGTGAGTGTAACAGAAGCATTTTGATTGTTGTTAATCAAGATGTGTCAATAACATCTTGTTGGTTTTTGTGTTATTGACACATCTTTGCAAATCTTTAGTTTTTAACTTACGATTTTCAATTGTTTCAAGAGAGCTTCAGGTTCTGGGTCATGGCCCCTGAAGCTACGGTACAATTCTGAAGGTTCGACGCTGTCACCTTTTGTGAGTAGTTTTCTGAATTTAGATGCTACTTCCTGATTGAAGATGCCTTTCTCTTTAAAAAGAGAAAAGCCATCGGCTGCCAAGACTTCCGCCCATTTGTAGGAATAATATCCTGCACAGTAGCCACCGGCGAAGATGTGTGAGAATGATGTTGAAATCATACATTCCGGAATTGATGGAAGTACGTTGGTGTCGGATAAGATCTTCTTCTCGAAAGATATAGGTTCTTCATCAAATGTTTCTGTCAGGCTGTGCCATGCCATGTCTAAGATTCCGAATTGTAGTTGTCGGACGTGATAATACGCTGACAGATAATTTTTTGAGGCGACGATTTTGTCGATTAGTTCTTTGTTTATTGTTTCGTTGGTTTGGTAATGTTTTGCGAAAGTGTTTAAGTACTCGGGTTCATAGCACCAGTTTTCCATTATTTGTGATGGAAGTTCTACGAAGTCATGATCGACATTTGTGCCGGTCATAGATTCATATTTTCCCTTGGTCAAGATTCCGTGTAGGGCGTGACCGAATTCGTGTAATAGTGTTGTGAACTCGTCGTGGGTGATGAGAGAAGGAGTGTCGGCGGTAGGTTTTGTGAAGTTGGTTACGATGCTGATGAGTGGACGCTCGTCGATATCGTTATAGATTCGCTGACCTCTGAACTCTGTCATCCATGCGCCGCTACGCTTACTTTCGCGAGGGAAGAAATCGGCATAGAATAAAGCGAGATGTGAACCGTCGTTGTCTTTGACATTATAGACTTTCACATCTTGATGATATACAGGTATGTCGTGTAATTCGTTGAATGTTATGCCATAGAGTTTGTTCGCCAAGTCGAAGATGGCTTTGATGCAAGAGTCTAATTGGAAATAAGGTTTCAGTTGTTCTTCATTAACATCATATTTATTGGTTCGTAATTTCTCGGCATAGAAGCTGAAATCCCAAGGCATTAAAGTCTCGTCATAGAAACCGAGTGACTTGGCATATTCATTCAATTCAGCGACTTCTTGCTGAGCTTTTGGTAGAGCAGGTGCTAACAGCTTGTTTAAGAATCCTTCCACCACGTAAGGACTTTTTGCCATACGTCGTTCTATTTTGTAGTCGGCGTAATTCTTATAACCCAATATGTTAGCGACCTTGATGCGTAACTCGGCGATACGTTTGATAATCTGACTGTTGTCGAGTTCGCCGCCAAAGGCGCGAGTGTTATATTGACGATACATTTTTTCTCTTAGGTCTCGACGTTCGCTGAACTTCATGAAAGGACCGTAACTTGGAGCAGTGAGGTCGAACAACCAACCATTTGAATTTTTATTTTTTGCGGCATCGGCTGCTTGTTCTTTGACATAATTAGGTAAACCGATAAGGTCGGATTCTTCTGTTAGGTTGAGCGTAAAAGCGTTAGTGGCTGCGAGTACGTTCTTCCCGAACTGCAGAGACAGAAGCGATAGTTCTTCCATGTATTTGCTATATGTCTTTTTGTCTTCGGGAGAGAGGTTGGCTCCGTTGCGAGCGAAACTTGAGTAAGTCTTTTCGAGGAGTCTCTTTTCGACATTGGTTAGTTCTTGGTATTTGGCATTTTCATAGATTTGTTTTATGCGTAGAAAGAGACCTTCGTTGAGACTGACATACATCGAAAATTCTGTTGTGAGAGGAGAAATCTCTTCTGCAATATTCTGCATCTCTTCGTTGGTGTTGGCTTCCAATAAATTGTAGAAGATATGACTTATCGTATTCAAAGATTCTCCTGCGTATTCGAGAGCTTCGATGGTGTTTTTGAAAGAAGGTGGTTCAGGGTTGTTGACGATAGCATCGACTTCAGCCTTGCCTTCTTCGATAGCTTTCTTGAAAGCTGGAATATAATGTCGGTTTTCAATCTTGTCAAACTGAGGTGCGCCAAAAGGCAATGTTGATTTTGTTAGAAGTGGGTTGTTCATGATATATGTTGTATAAAAAATGGTGAATTCTTTTTTAATCTCATCTCTCACTCTGCGAAATTCGTTCATTACAAAGTCATCGCTTCCAATAACATCTGATGGGTCATCAAAACCGATGTGTATACGTTTCTTGACTTTTCCATTGAACGTTGGACAACTTTCATTTGCTCCGCCGCATACAGTTATCACATAATCCCATTCGTCGTTTAAATAACAGCTGACGTTTTTAGGATTATTAGAAGATATGTCGATGCCGATTTCATGCATCACTTCGGTGGCTCTATGATTTACTCTTTCAGCAGGTTTCGTTCCGGCAGAATGAATATCTATGTTCTTATCGAGAGATTGTAGAATACCGTGCGCCATCTGACTGCGACAACTGTTTCCTGTACATAATATTAGTATTCGCATGATGTTCGATAGTGTTGATTATTGATTTATAGATGACAAGATAAAATAGATTTTGTTTAGAATTTATACCTGCAAAATTAATAAAAACATTTGATTTTTTTGTAATATTGTAGGTCAATTGATATACCATAACGTTATGAAGAAATTATTTGTTACATTGTTTTTATTAATGTTTTGTACATTGGCTTTTGCGCAAGATTCAGAACATCTTAAATTTAAAGGAGTTCCTATTGATGGTACTTTGAGTGAGTATGTCTCAAAAATGAAACAGGCAGGTTTTCAGCTTGTTGGGACTGACGATGGTGTGGCGTTGTTGGAAGGTGAGTTTGCTGGATATAGAGGTTGTTTGATTGCTGTCTCTACCCTTAAGTCTGTAAATGTTGTCAATACCATAGGTGTTGTATTTCCTGCACGTGAAAATTGGAGTTCTCTTGAAGGGGATTATGAACATCTTAAATCTATGTTGACTGAAAAATATGGAGAACCGTCAGGTGTAGTAGAAAAATTTCAGGGATATGGTGATCCTCAAACAGATCAAGAAAAATGGATTAATCTGATGACAGATAATTATACTTGGTATACAATATTTGAAACTGAGAATGGTGACATACAGTTGTCATTAGAAAAAGGAGATTACGGAGAATATTTTGTTTTGTTAAAGTATTTTGATAGAATAAATACAGAAGCGGTTCGTTCTGCCGCAATGGAAGATCTTTAAAATTATTTATAAATGAATGTCTTGCCTTTAATACTGATAATTTCTTTTTTTCTTATTGCGGTTTTATATCGTTTTAATCGTGCTAAAATTATCGGAAATATTGGTGAGAAAAAAGTTTCCCTGCGGCTGCATCTACTTCAAGATGAATATAAAATTTTTGATGATGTTTATCTGGATATAAATGGTTGTTCTGTTCAAATCGATCATATCGTTGTTTCTAAATACGGCGTTTTTGTTATTGAGACAAAGAATATCCAAGGCTGGATTTTTGGAACAGATAAGTCTGAATATTGGACGAAGAATATGTATGGAAAGAAATATCAATTTCGTAATCCGTTGAAACAAAATTACTATCATGTGAAAATGCTTCAGACTTTATTGCAACTTTCTCAAAATAAGTTTATTCCTATAGTTGTATTTTTGAAAGGTGCCACCTTAAAATGTAATACGTCCAGTAATGTAATAAGTGTTGGTCGTCTTAACAGAACGATAAAGAGATATAATGAGATAATTCTTGAAGATGAAGAAATCCGTCGAATCCTTATGATTTTGACGGAATATAATATCAAGGATAGAAAGTATAAGAAGGCTCATGTTCGGAAAGTTAAGGATAATATCTCTGTGAGAAGTCGGAAAGTGAAGTCAGGAGTCTGCCCAAGATGTAATGGAGTGTTGATAGAGCGGAAAGGAAAGTATGGAAGATTCTTAGGATGCAGTAATTATCCAGATTGTACTTTCACGAGTAAATCGTAATTCCGCATAACCTCTCATCCCATTTTTCCTGTGAGATAAGCCTTGGTGCGCTCGTCATTAGGATCTGAAAACATGACATCAGTGTCGCCATATTCCACCAACTCGCCGAGATACATGAACATAGATTTCGATGATATACGTTTGGCTTGTCCCATATTGTGCGTTACGATCAATATCGTGACTTCTTTCTGAAGTTCTAA
>JAZOCI010000083.1:0-9645 GCA_045596465.1 Bacteroidales bacterium
AGCGTCTTCGGATGGTGGAACTGGAAAAGGACTAATGACAAAAGTCTAAAGTCAAAAGGAAATGACGAATTGAAAGTTACGTTTTTGAACAGGAAGGAAAACATCGCGGTTTATTCATTACTCGCGATTTCATTCATCTCAATAATGACATTATTAGATTCAGAATTAGTCACGAAATTAGATTATTTCACAAGCGTCTTAGGCTTGGCAGGCATCGTTTTCACTTCTTTCAAAAAAGTCGACAACTGGATTTTTTACCTACTCGCCGACATAATTCTCATACCATTATGTATCTACAACGGATTATATCTGACGAGTATTCAATATCTTGTCTATACAATTTTAGCGATAATGGGTTATATCAGCTGGAGCAAGGAGGCGAGACAAAATGTTTAAGATCGCAATAACCGGACCTGAGTCGACAGGCAAATCGACACTCGCTGAGAAGTTGGCTCATCATTATGGAACCGACTTCGTCCCCGAATATTCAAGGACGTATTTGGAAAACTTTGTAGGTCAATATACAGAAGATGATGTCGTCGAAATCGCCAAAGGACAATATAATCTTATTTTAGAAGAAGAAAAAAAATTTTCAAAGATATTAATCGCCGACACGGAAATCGTCGTATGCAAAATCTGGATTGAATACGTCTTCGGTCATTCCAATGAAATTGTCAATAACATTTTGCAAGAACAAGACTTCGACCTTTATCTTCTCTGCGACATCGACCTGCCTTGGGTTTATGATCCTTTGAGAGAGAATCCAAATATTGAAGAAAGAAAAGAACTCTTCGATATTTATAGAAACACCCTGGAACAGATGAATGTTCCTTATGAAATCGTCAGTGGCGACGACGAAGAAAGAATGAATAACGCAATAAAAATCATTGAGAAATATTATCATGAATAAGGAAAGGAAACATATAGTCTTTTTAGCTCGCTGGTATCCGCACCGCTACGACCCGATGTTCGGTCTCTTCGTACAACGTCATGCAGAAGCAGCCGCCTTGTTCAATGATATTACGGTTGTTTATTGTCAACAGACAATCTGTAGAGACGCGTCGATTACTCCTAATGAAGATAAACAAGATGTAATTGACACGTCCATGCATTATAACAAAAACAAATTTGAAATTATCAGGACATTAGAAAACAATGTCGATACGATTCGGATTTATTATAAGAAACCGAAAAACAAAATCTTATCATTATTGCGATTCTATCGTGCCAACATGATTGGATTGAAGTTATGTAAGTCTCCCGTTGACCTGATTCACGTTCATATCTTAACACGATTAGGAGTGATTGCATGGATTCAGAAGGTATTACATAAGACACCTTATATTATTACGGAACATTGGTCGAGGTATTTGCCATGCAACGACTTCGGAGGATTTTTCAGAAAATTAGCGACGAAGATTGTAGTACGCAACGCGAAATTAGTTACCACCGTAACAGAAAATCTCGCCGACGCGATGCGAAATCACGGATTAAGAAACGACAATTATGTAGTACTTCCCAATGTCGTGAACTTAGATATGTTCCATATCAATCGTAAGGACGTATCGAACACGTCCACTAAGATAATTCACGTCAGTTGTTTTGAAGACAAGTCGAAGAACATAAGCGGACTTTTAGAATCGTTGAAGATTGTCGAACAAAAAGGCATCGACTTCCAATGCACCTTGATTGGCGAAGGAATGGACTTCGACTTGATGAAAGAAAAAGCCGCGAGTTTGTCATTAATTAATAAGGTATCATTTACAGGATTATTAGAAGGACAAACCTTAGCCGACGAAATTTCCTCAGGCGATTTCTTGGTATTGTCGAGCAATTATGAGAATATGCCCGTCGTGATTCTCGAAGCCTTAGCATCGGGACTTCCTGTTGTAAGTACCAATGTCGGAGGCATCAAGGAGATGATTGACGAAACGAAAGGAATTTTAGTAGAACCGAGAAACAAAGAAGCCTTAGCAGAAGCGATGATTAAGATGATAGAGACGCACAAGAATTACGACCCTGAATATTTAAGAAAGAGCGTCATAGAGAGATACGGCTACGAGAGCGTAGGAATGTTTTTGGATAAAATTTACAAGAGTTAAAATACTGTCTATATGTAATTTACAGTTTTACCCAAAAATAGAGTGACGAAGTCAGGAACAAGAGCTGCCGTTGATAATAATTCCACAACAGCTCTTTTATCTTTTATCTTTTGTCTTTCGACTTTAGACTTTTGTCTTTCGACTTTAGACTTTAGCCAACCTATTCCAAATTTTCAATCACCATTTTCACGAATTCGGTGTTGGCGAGATGTCCGGGTTTGAACGCCTTGACGTGACCGAGGATAGGTTTTCCGAGAAGTGCCATATCGCCTATGAGGTCGAGGAGTTTATGACGAGCCGGTTCGTTTTCGAAGTGAAGGCTTGTATTATTCAAGATTCCGCCCTGATGAATGCCGACAGATTCCATATTGAAAAGTTTAGCTATTCTTTTAAGTTCGCCAGCAGGCACCATATCTTCAACGAAGACTATCGCTGTCGAGAGGTCGCCGCCTTTGATGAGATTATGGTTCAACAACATCTCTAATTCTTGGAAGAACACGAACGTACGGCAAGGAGCAATCTCTTTCTCGAAGTCGTTCATATTTCTTAGGACAGCAGTCTGTGGTTTAAGTACCTGCGAGTTATAATCGACGCTCACTTCCATTCTGAAGTCGTCGGCAGGTTTTATGCTGATTTCGCAGCCGATTTTAGGGTGGAAGTAAGTGACGGTTTTCTTCACGCGCAGATATTCGCGTTCGGCTTCTTGTTCCACTATGCCTGCCGATTTAAGAGCCTCGAGCATGTAGCGAGAGCTACCGTCTTGAATAGGAGGTTCCTCACAGTTAATGTCAATCAACACGTTATCCACACCAGCGCCGCGTAACGAAGCGAGAATATGTTCCACGGTATAAACACGGACTCCATTATGAGCTATAGTAGTTCCGCGCGAAGTGTCAACCACGTTCTCGACTTTTGCTTCTACGACAGGTTTCCCTTCTACGTCTATTCTTCTGAATTTAATTCCATGATTCACGTCAGCGGGGTGAAACGTCAGGGTTCCTTTTTGTCCTGTATGCAGACCTGTGCCGCTGAGACTGACTGATTGTTTTATTGTTTTTTGTTTTTCTTTCATTGTTGTTTTTCGTTTAGTTTCTTTTCGAGTTCATCAACACGTTTCATCAGTTTCTCGATGTTCTTCGTATAGACCGACATTCTCAGATAGTCTTTCAATTTAATCGCAGGCGAGCCCATAAGTTCCTCTCCTTCTTTTTTCACGCTACCTAATATTCCCGATTGTGCGCCGATTTTTGTATTATTCGCGATATGGATATGACCAACGAAGCCGACTTGTCCTGCGATGATGCAATTATCTCCGATTTTGGTAGAACCGCTCACTCCGGTCTGGGCAGCGATGGCAGTATTTTTTCCAAGTTCAACATTATGAGCTATTTGGATAAGATTATCGAGTTTCACTCCGTCATGAATCCTCGTCGAGCCCATAGTCGCGCAGTCGATACAAGTATTAGCACCTATCTCCACATTATCGCCGATTGTCACGTTTCCTATCTGAGGGATTTTATTATATGAACCGTCTTCCTGAGGAGCGAATCCGAATCCGTCGGCACCTATCACGCAACCGGAATGCAGGATACACGATTTACCTACGACTGTCTGAGCATAAAGTTTTGCACCCGCGTAAATCGTTGTATCATCACCTATTACGCAATCGTCGCCTATGTAAGCCTGAGGATATATCTTCACGCGATTACCGATTTTCACTCTCTCGCCCACGAAAGCGAACTCGCCGATATATGCATCTTCGCCGTAAGTAGCGTCTTTAGATATGAAAGACAGAGAAGACACGCCGACCTTAGCCTGCATAAACTGTTGATAAAGACCCAGCAGCTGTGCGAATGCAGCGTATGCATCAGGCACTCTGATGAGAGTTGCCTCGACCTTGTCTTGCAATTCAAAATCGTTATTGATTAAAACGATAGAAGATTTTGTTGTATAAAGATATTGAGAATATTTTGGATTGGCGAGGAAACTCAACATTCCAGGAGCACCTTCTTCAATTTTTGCTACATTATAGACTTTAACTTCAGGATCGCCTTCGACGGTACCTGATAAAAATGTTGCAATTTGTAATGCAGAAAATTCCATTATGTTTATTTTTTATAAAGCATTAAATTCATGTTTGATACTAATAACAGCTTGCTCAACAACAGGATTCACGAATGACGCCAACTTTTGAGCAATCATCGCGACATCAGCGTCAGGATTGTCGTTAAAAACCGCATTGACATTTTGAAGCACTTCTTCCTTAGCCAAAACAATCAGCTGCCAAGTATGTTCAGTAACGTAAAGTCGTTGCGCTAAATTGTGTTCAAATTCATCTTGAACATTTTGCAGGATAGAGAATTGGAAATCATCGCGCGACATCTGAGGCATAAAAACGCGTTTCACCAAAATCGGGAATTGAATTCTTTCAATATAAAGAAGCAAACGTTCACAAGCCTGAATCTTCAGAGGTATTATTATCTTTCTTGAAACGACCTGTAAATCAACATTTCCATCTTCATTAATAAAAGCAGGAAGATTGTCAGG
The DNA here is from genome assembly GCA_045596465.1 of Bacteroidales bacterium. Lineage (GTDB taxonomy): Bacteria > Bacteroidota > Bacteroidia > Bacteroidales > F082 > Limimorpha. The sequence goes on from JAZOCI010000083.1 coordinate 4,650, forward strand.
CTCTTTCTTTTTTCCTTTAATGAATCTAAAATAAAACACTCCGGAAAATATTACAAGTATAATCGAGATTATTATCGTTATTTTGTCCATTTTACTGATATTTACTTTTCGCAAAGATACGCAAAAACATTTTATTAATTTGAAAAAAATATGTGTGATATTATTGCAAAAAATAGTAATTTTGTGACTTTGAATCAAGTCTATTTTTAACATAAAATCATTAAATTAAAAAAAATGGGAAACATTATTTTGTCACAGAGAGTCAACAACATGGCAGAATCAGCCACATTAAAGATGACTCAATTAAGCCGTGAATTAAAAGCACAAGGTATCGACGTCATTTCATTAAGTATCGGCGAACCTGATTTCAACACACCAGTCGCAGCAAAACAAGCTGGTATCGACGCAATCAACAACAACGACACACATTATCCTCCAGTTCCTGGAACACCGGCATTGCGTAAAGCCATCGCTGAAAAACTAAGACGCGACAACGGTCTCGACTATACAGACGCTGACATCATCGTATCTAACGGTGCAAAACAAGCTATCACCAACGTTTTCATGGCTATCGTTGACAAAGGCGACGAAGTCATCATTCCTGCTCCATTCTGGGTTTCATATCCTGAGATGGTAAAATTAGCTGATGGCACTCCTGTTTTCATCAACACAACAGCTGAACAAAACTTCAAGATCACAGCTGAACAATTAGAAGCTGCTATCACTCCAAAAACTAAGGCTTTCATTTTCAGCACTCCATGTAATCCTTCTGGTTCTGTCTATACAAAAGCTGAATTGGCTTCTTTAGCAGAAGTATTCAAAAAACACCCTCAAATCATAATCTTATCTGACGAAATCTATGAATTTATCCAATACGAACAAAAACATGAAAGTATGGGTCAATTCACAGAGTTGAAAGACAGACTCGTCATCATCAACGGTGTCGCTAAAGGTTATGCCATGACAGGTTGGCGTATTGGTTACATCGCAGCTCCTAAAGCTATCGTTTCTGCATGTAACAAAATCCAAGGTCAATACACATCAGGTATCTGTACAATAGCACAAGCCGCTTCATTGGAAGCCGTGAAGATGTCTCCAGAAAACTCAGAAGAAATCCAAGATATGATCAAGGCTTTCAGAAATCGCCGCGACATGTTCTTCGAACTTTTAAGCGAAATCCCAGGCATCAAGTTAAGCAAGCCTGCAGGCGCATTCTATATGTTCCCTGAAATCAAATCTTACTTCGGCAAAACTGATGGTGAGACAACAATCAACAACAGCAACGACCTCTGCTTGTATCTGTTAGACAAAGCTCACGTTGCTTGCGTTGCAGGTGACGCCTTCGGCAACGAAGAATGTATCCGCCTCTCTTACGCAACTTCAGAAGACAAACTTCGCGAAGCAGCAGCAAGAATCAAAAAAGCATTAAGCGAACTTAAATAAGATATTTATACGACAAGACTACGAGACCTCGATTTGTCGTCTCGTAGTCTTACTAATTTAAAAACATAGACAAAGACCGTTGACTGTTGTCTGTTGTCCGTTGACGTTAAAGAAACATGAAAACCTTATTCGATTCTTTCAACGAGAAAAAGATAATGATCATTGGCGATATGATGCTCGACATTTATATGAAAGGTAAAGTCGAGAGAATATCACCCGAAGCGCCCGTGCCGATAGTCAGCGTTACGGAGAACTTCTCGCGTTTGGGAGGAGCCGCCAACGTGGCACAAAACCTCAAAGCCTTAGGTGCGAAGCCAATCCTCTGTTCTATCGTAGGCGACGACGAAAAAGCAAACGAGTTGTTATGTCTTATGGCAGAACTCGATATATGCTCAGACGGCATAATAAAAAGCAATGAAAGAATCACGACGCGTAAAGTCAGGATTATCAGCAATAACGCACAAATGTTACGCGTCGATACCGAAGACACTTTCGACCTTACTGACAAAGAATACGATTCGTTGATAAAAAAAATCAACGACATTATCGAAAAAGAAAACATCGATGGCATAATTTTACAAGATTATAACAAAGGTGTTTTGACAGAAAGACTCATCAGGGAAGTAATAAAAACAGCTGATGAAAAGAACATTCCTGTAGGAGTTGATCCTAAGAAAAAGAATTTTTTGTCATATCAAAATGTGACTTTTTTCAAGCCAAATCTGAAAGAACTGAAAGAAGGAGTCGGATCCAATTCCAAAAACGATGAAATCGAAGACATTTTAAAAGTCGCAGATTTATTGCATGAAAAGATAAATTGCAAATACATCATGACGACATTATCAGAGCGAGGCGTCTTGATAAAAGATTATATCACAAACACTTATCATCATATTCCGGCACATCTTCGCAAAATCGCCGATGTCTCTGGAGCAGGCGACACAGTTCTCAGCGTAGCCATGTTATGCCTCGTATGCAATCAGAACGCATATAATATAGCAGCTCTTTCAAATCTCGCCGGCGGACTCGTCTGCGAAGAACTCGGAGCTGTACCTATTAATAAGGAACGACTTTTTGAAGAAAGCATAAAACATCATAATAAATAAGGTAACGATACGTTTTCCATACATGAAAAAAAATATAGCAAATCTTATAATCTGCATCTGTGCATTGTTTTGCTTCGCGCCAAACATATTGAAAGCCCAAAACAAAGGACCTATGAACTTGCCGCTTTACGACGACGAGCCTTATCATTACGGCTTTATTTTAGGATACAACCAGATGCTATTCTCTATCAATTACATAGACAATTACCAAAACGTCATTCACTTATCAACGGAATTACCATCTAATGATATTTTGCCTGGAACGACCGACATTTTCTTGAACTCGAACTTCAAAGTCACAGACATAAGTCCGCAGATGACTCACGGCTTCACTGTCGGCATCGTCGGCAATCTCCGTCTCGCCAAGTATTTCGACTTACGACTCATTCCGTCGTTGAGTTTTGGCGAGAGAAAAATCATCTATCAGATTATATCTTTGCAAGAAGACCCGATAAACGGAATCGTGACTGAAATTGCGAAAACCATCAACAGCACCACGCACTCCACCTTCGTAGAATTTCCTTTACAGATAAAATATAAATCGAAAAGATATTACAATTCAGCTGCTTACATCATTGCCGGAGCCAACTACAAGATAGATATGGCTTCACAGAAAAAGAACTATGATGCCACAAGTGGAAGACCAAAAACATTGAGTATCAATCGCCACGACCTCGCCGCTGAAGTCGGTGCCGGATTCGACTTCTACACCGGATATTTCAAACTTGGCGTAGAATTAAAGATGAGCTACGGCTTACTAAACGTCGCTAAAAACGACAATTATATGTTTACAAACAGCTTCGATAGTCTTAGAAACAAAACATTCCAATTGTCGTTTACTTTCGAGTAATAAAACGACTACAGTCTACGGTCTACAGTCTACTGACTTAGGATAAAATTATAAAATGTGATATTTTCATAAATTTAATATCACAAAAAGATATTAAAACAGAGAAAATTCAACATCTCTGCTTTGATTTTTCACAAGCTAAACAATTGATAATTAGCAATTAAAAAATATTTTTTAAAAATATAAAATTTCTATTGGATGTAAAGAAAAAATTTGTACCTTTGCAATCACAAAAATACGGCGGTCTCTTCGTCTAGTCTGGTCAGGACGTCAGGTTTTCATCCTGGTAACAGGGGTTCAAATCCCCTAGAGACTACAAAAATTGACATATTAAAAGGGCGGTCTCTTCGTCTAGTCTGGTCAGGACGTCAGGTTTTCATCCTGGTAACAGGGGTTCAAATCCCCTAGAGACTACAAATTCAAACGGAGCCATTAACAATGTTTAATGGCTTTTTTAATACCCATGAGAAACCATATATCAATAAGACGCAACACTTTCTTTAAGAGATTTAATTCTCTCATGATTGCGTTTTTGATGATATTTCTCTCAAATTCCGACATCAAATCACAAGACATACACTTCGGTTTCACAGGCGGTTTGAATATGAACACCATCTCAACAAAAAGCGACGATGGCGGACTTAAAGTCGGATTCAACTTGGGCGGACTCGCCCAATATAAAATAGACGGAAAAATGAGTGTCGTCGCCAACATCAAACTTTCAGCCAAAGGACAACAATTTTCAAAAATCATAGAAAACCAAAACGATTACCTTAAAATATATCACTCAACATCATTATATTACATCGACATTCCTATACTTTTCCAATATCACATCAAAGATCTGTTAGGATTGGAAATCGGGCCATCGTTCAACTTCTTCCTTTCCGGCAAAGACAAATCTAAAATTGGCAACACCATTTCCGAAATAAGAAAATTCGAAAAAGGAAGCTACAACCCATTTGAATTCGGACTCGCTTTCGGCATCTTCACACGCGACCTCGGACAAAGCTCCTTCAACAACATCTTCATCGAATTCCGATATTTCATAGGAGTGACAAACGTGATAAAAAACTACGGACGTAACGTCAATGCAGGAGCTTTCCTTAACATAGGCTATATCATCGAAAATCCTTTAAAGAAATAAAAAAATGCCAACTACACAAAACGACATCCGACTACAAATAGTAATTGGAAATCAATACAATCCATATCTCAACTTAACTATAGAAAGTAATTTACTCGACAATTATCTTCCAAACACCATAACATTATTTCTTTGGAAAAACAAGCAAACCGTCGTCATCGGCACCAATCAAAATCCGTACAGTGAATGCGATGTCAAGTCACTTACTGAAGAAGGAGGCTTCCTCGCAAGAAGAAGGACGGGAGGCGGAGCCGTTTATCACGACTTAGGAAATCTCAACTTCTCATTCGTCGCCGACAAAGAAATTTATGACGTCAAACGTCAGATGACAGTAATTCAGAAAGCGCTGCTCAACTACGGATTAGAAACCGAAGTCAGCGGAAGAAACGATATAACATATCAAGGTCGTAAATTCTCAGGCAATGCCTTCGCGAAAACAAAACATCAAGG
>JAZOCI010000084.1:0-5943 GCA_045596465.1 Bacteroidales bacterium
GTGAAGACGCGTTCTGCCATCGCCGGACTTGACGACACCACGGCATGAAGCACGAACAACACAGCTATCAATGCGAGTATGACGAAGGATTTTCTTCTTATGGAATCTTGCTTAGGTTTCATAGCAAAACTTATTAACCTATTATAGCTAAAACAGCACCTTGAAGAACGTTATCGCCAACTTTGACTTTAATATCTTTTATCACGCCATCAACTTCAGCGAGGAAGTTGTTTTCCATTTTCATTGCTTCGTACATTAATATCTTGTCGCCGCGTTTCACTTGGTCGCCGACGTTGACAAATATCTGCATGATGGTACCAGGTAGCGGAGCCACAGCCTTAACGCCGTCAGCATTGCCAGCTGCTGGTGCTGCAGGAGCAGCGCTTTGTGTTGGAGCAGCTGCCTTAGGACGTGGAGCGACAACAGGTTTAGCTTCTTCTTTCTCGCGCTCAACATCAACTTCGTATTGTGTACCATTGACAACGACTTGTGCCTTGTCGCCTTCAAAGCTCTGTACTTCTACTTCGTATTGTTTTCCACTTATAGTGAACTTAAATTTTTTCATGATTAATATCTGTTTAAATTGTTTATTCCTAAAATTTTAGAACTCCATGGAGATGTGACGCGTTGCGTTCTCTTGATAGTCAAAACGCCCGACTCTTCATCATGAACCTCCATCGACATCGACAATGCCAAGCCTATCGCTACGATGACATCGTCACTCACATTATTTTTAGAAGTCTTCATATCTATGTTATTATTCGCTTCAACTTCTACTTCCTTGTCTTTCTTGAAGATATTTCTCCAATCTACGTTAAGAAGTTTTAACAATCCTGAAAAGACCAAATACAATATTATCAAAGCGGTGATAACGATGAAGAAACCGCTGATTGTCACGATCCAGCCTTTAACCTGTAAACCTTCCTGTATTGCTAACAAAGACAAATATAAAGTATTCATTGACTTAATTTTTTAAAGTGGAATATTACAATGTTTCTTAGGAGGATTAGTATCTTTCTTTGTCTCTAAAGCATGTAACGCTCTGATCACGCGGAAACGTGTGTTGCGTGGTTCGATGACGTCGTCGATGTAACCGAACTTAGCAGCGTCGTATGGATTAGCGAATTTGTCGCGGTAGTCTTGTTCTTTCTTAGCTACGAGTTCAGCGCGTTCTGCTGGATCTGCTATAGCTGCTATCTCTTTACCGTCTAAGACTTCCACTGCGCCTGAAGGTCCCATAACAGCGATCTCTGCCGATGGCCATGCGTAGTTGATGTCGGCTCTGAGTTGCTTGCAACCCATAACCAAGTGTGAGCCACCATACGATTTACGTACTGTGACAGTGATCTTTGGAACTGTAGCCTCACCATAAGCGAACAACATCTTAGCTCCGTGAGAGATGATGCCACCGTATTCTTGTACTGTGCCAGGCAAGAAGCCAGGAACGTCGACTAATGTCACGATAGGAATATTGAAAGCGTCGCAGAAACGTACGAAACGAGCGCCCTTACGTGATGCGTTGATGTCGAGAACGCCAGCGAAGAATGCAGGGTTGTTTGCCACGATACCTACTGGCATACCATCTAAGTGTGCGAAACCGACGATCAAGTTTCTTGCGAAATCTTTATGTACTTCCAAGAACTTATTATCATCGACGATAGAATGAATGATATGCTGCATATCGTAAGGCTTGTTAGGATTATCAGGAATAATCTCATTCAATGAGTCGTCCTTACGATCGATAGGGTCGTCTGTTGGTTTGTATGGAGGTTCTTCCAAATTATTCTGTGGGAGATAAGAGACGAGGTCTCTGATAAGTTGAAGAGCTTCTTCTTCTGTTGGAGCCATAAACTGGCTTACGCCTGATTTCTGGTTATGTACGAGAGCGCCACCTAAGTCTTCTGTGCTTACGTCTTCGCCTGTGACAGTCTTAACGACTTTTGGTCCTGTCAAGAACATATAGCTGTTTTGTTCTGTCATCAAGATGAAGTCGGTCAATGCTGGTGAGTAAACAGCGCCACCGGCACATGGACCGAAGATAGCTGAGATTTGAGGGATAACGCCAGAAGCGTCGATATTGCGTTGGAAGATTTCAGCATAACCTGCCAAACTTCTTGAACCTTCTTGGATACGAGCACCGCCTGAGTCACAGATGCCGATAACAGGAGCACCTACTTTCATAGCCTGGTCCATGACCTTGCAGATCTTCTTCGACATTGTCTCTGACAACGAACCACCGAATACTGTGAAGTCTTGTGCATATACATATACGACACGACCGTCGATAGTACCATAACCTGTCACGACACCGTCGCCAAGATATTGTTGTTTGTCGAGACCGAAGTCTGTAGTGCGGTGAGTTAAGAACATGTCAAATTCCTCGAAGCTACCTTCGTCGAGCAACATAGCGATACGTTCGCGTGCTGTGTATTTACCTTTGGCATGTTGTGAGTCGATACGCTTTTGACCGCCACCGAGACGAGCCTGTTCGCGTTTGTCTAACAATTCTTGAATTTTTTGTTCAATTACCATAATATTGGGTTTTAATTGATTGTACCTATTAATAATATGTGATTATTTGTTTTTATCTTCACAAAGTTCTGTCAAAACACCGCATGTTGATTTTGGATGCAAGAAAGCTATGCTCAAACCTTCAGCGCCGCCACGAGGAGCCTTGTCGATAAGACGGATACCTGCAGCTTCTGCTTCTGCCAACTGTCCTTCAATGTTTTCAACAGCAAAAGCGATGTGGTGCATGCCACCCTTGCCACCGTTCTTTTCAATGAAATTAGCTATTGTGCTTTCTGGTGATGTAGGTTCCAATAATTCTATCTTGGTCTGTCCTATCTTGAAAAATGCTGTCTTAACTTTCTGATCTACTACTTCTTCAATGTTGTAACATTTTGTTCCGAGAAGTGTCTCAAAGAATGGAATAGATTCTTCTAAACTTGTTACTGCTATTCCAATGTGTTCAATATGAGTTGGATTCATAATAACGTTATTTTATTTTTAAAAATTCGAATTTGAGTACAAAAATAAACTTTTTTTTCAAATCTGAAAATCCTTAAACTGAATTTCTGAAAAAAATATAATTCGTCAATTATTTTGCGATTTTCGATTCTTCAATCATTAAAAATTTGTACTTTTACAAGCTAAATAATCACAAAAAATAAACCATGAAATACATCGCAACATTATTCTTGACAGTCATCTTGACTTTTTCCTCATTCGCAAAGTCAAACGAAATAGGCGACAATATCGACGTGAATCATTACGAGATTCATCTCAACGAATTAAACATAGCTGAAAAGACTCTCGACGCTTCCACCACAATAACTTTCACTGCATTAAACTCCGTCGATTTCATAGAGTTGGAACTCAAATCGCTCAGCGTCACTTCCGTAACTTCCGACGATATTGATGTTAAAGATTTTTCACAAAACGAAGACATACTCAAAATCAACTTCACCTCTACTCTATCGAAAGATTCTAAAATTTCATTAACAATAGATTATAACGGCAAGACTTTCAACGAACAATGGGGCGGAATTCACTGGAGCAACGATTACGTATATAATTTAGGTGTCGGCTTCGACAGCCAACCTCATAACTTAGGAAAGACTTGGTTCCCATGCGTAGATAACTTCACCGACAAAGCTTCTTACGATTTATACCTGACAATACCAGAAGAGATGACTTCTTCTTGCGGAGGAATTCTTTCAGAATCAAAAGACAACGAAAACGGCACCAAAACCGACCATTGGGTAGTAAGTCAGGAAATCGCAACTTATCTTATCTCTTTTGCCTTCGGCGACTTCACTCTTTGGGAAGAGACTTATCAAGGTTTGGAAAGAGAAATCCCTGTCAATGTTTATGCTAAACCGAATCAGACTGAGAAAGTTGCAGGAACATTCGTCAACGTCAAGGAGATAGCAGCTTTCTATGAAGATAAATTCGGCGCTTATCCTTTAAACAGAATAGGTTACGTAAGTACAAATCTCGGCTGCATGGAACATGTCGACAACATCGCTCTCGCGAGTTCCTTGATAAACGGCAAAGCCACTTTCGACAACGAGAGCTTCATAGCTCATGAGATGTCGCACGCTTGGTTCGGCAACAAGGTGACATGCGCCACAGCAGAAGAGATGTGGCTCAACGAAGGATTCGCCACTTTCTGCAATTATTATTATCTCACCGAACTATACGGCGAGGAGCTTTACCAAGAATATATGAACGACCTTATCAATAATATCATTTTGTCGTGCCACGCAAAAGAAGGCTGGATTCCATTGAACGACATTCCTTTGGATATAACTTACGGAATGACAGCCTACGACAAAGGAGCTGTCGTCGTCCATTCTTTGATGAATTATCTCGGAAGAGAGACTTTCGACAAAGCCATAAAACATTATTTAGACAAATTCGCTTATAAGGCTGCTTCGTCGGAAGATTTAAGAGACGCCTTGACAGAAGCGACAGGCATCGACATGACAGATTTCTTCAACACGTATGTCTTTAATCCGGGAAGTCCCGCCTACAACGTAAAATCGTTTTCTTCAAAAGCTAATGGCGAGAAATACGATGTGGAAATCACAATGAACCAACAACATAGAGGCGCCGATCATATCGGAGATAATGTGAGATATGAAATCACTTTCGTCGATAAGGACTGGAACATGCAGAGCGAGATGGTGGAATGGGACGGTAAGAATAGCGTGATAACCAAGGCATTAGACTTCGAGCCAATGGCGATTTTCTGCGACATCGACAACAAATTCGCCGACGCCTGCCACAGCTACACACATATATTCAATAAAAGTGGAAATAAAGAATTCAAAGACGCGAGAATCAAGCTCGTAGCTAAAGAAATCAGCGATTCCACATTGATACGAGTCGAGCATCATTGGGTCGGAGACAACAACACAGAAGATTTACCCGAAGGTTATATCTTATCTCCGAATCGTTATTGGACTATTCATCGTTTAGACAAAGGTGAATCATTGATTAATAGCGAGTTCCAATATCAAAGCAACGAGACTTACGATGCCGAATTATTAACTTCTGCCAACGACTCTATAGTCATTATGTATCGCAAGGACGGCTCGCAAAAATGGCAATACATCGACTTCAGCATAAAAGGCAACAGCAACGCTGGAATCATCACCGTAGAGAACATACAATCAGGCGATTACATCTTAGGAGTATGGGACGAGGAACACGTAGGAATTAAAGAAACGAACAATAGTTCAAAAATCGAGATTTATCCTAATCCTGCCAAAGATATCATAAAGCTGTCAGCTGTCAGCAATCAGCCTTCAGCAGTGAAGATTTATAACATCTCAGGAGCTATAATCGATGAAATAGATTTTAATTCTAACGAGATTGAAATCAATATTTCAGAATATGAATCTGGAATTTACTTTATCGAAGCTAATGGTGAATCCATAAAATTCGTGAAGGAATAGATAAATCCAAAATCTCGTAATAAAACAAAATAGAGACGTCATTTTGTTATGACGTCTCTATTTTTTATTTGGTTTGGACACATTCGATGTGTCCTTACTATAATCATTAATTGTTAATTGTTAATTGTTAATTGTTAATTGTTAATTGTTAATTGTTAATTGTACATTCTTCATTAACAACTTCTGGTTCGCTTTTGACGATTGTCAATTCTTCAATGAGGTTTGTAGCGCCAGCGAATTTGTCGATGACGAACAACACATAACGTGCGTCGACATTGATAGTGCGTTGTAATTTAGGTTCGAAGTTGATGTCACCGCTCATAGCTTCCCAGTTGCCGTCGAAAGCGAGACCGATGAGTTCGCCTTTGCCGTTCATGATAGGGCTGCCTGAATTACCGCCGGTGATGTCGTTTGTTGAAAGGAAACATACGACCAACTCGCCGTTTTCGTCAGCATATTGACCGAAGTCTCTTGCCTC
>JAZOCI010000085.1:0-5551 GCA_045596465.1 Bacteroidales bacterium
CGCTTGGCCTCCGACTTTGCAATATCTTTAGGTTCTGTAGCATAGCAGTCTCTGAACTTGCAGATGAATTTTCCGACAGAATATGAGTTGTAATCGTTATAATCATCATCAAAAATGACAGTATTAAGTTTCATCAGGCTCTCATTGAAGAGTCTGTCGAATTTAGACCAATCAGGAAGCGCTATTAACTTTGACGGATATTCATTGCTGAGAATGTTAATTTGATTTAAGATTTCTGTAGCAAAAACCTTATTTTCTCCATAAACTATGAAAAGATTATTGCGTATTGATGATGCTATCTTCTTGACCACATTCAAACTGTCAACCGAATAATTGAATGACATAACCTGATTTTTCAACATCGTGCTATCATCAGGGAACTGATTTATCATCGACACACTAAGAGTCACATTATCTGATTGATATTCACTCTCATCAAACTCGACTTCTTCTATCTTCCATGCGTCGTGATGTTTCTTTATGACTTTTTTAATATGGCTGTTAGACACCAAAGAATATGGATTTACATTTTTCAGAGCCACCTCCTCTATCATTTTGATATAATCCATATTGTTTGTATCTTCAGCAAAGATAAACACATTGTTATCAGTATATTTATCACTTATCAGAGAATCAAGCCATTGCATCTGATAGCGATAAGAAGGCTTTACCTTCACCAAGTTTCCGTTTCCTATAACGAGGTCATCTCTATTTGTCATCGGGTTCACTATCAAGATGTCATTTTCATTCGCGAACTCCAAGACTCTTTCGAAAGTTTTCACATGAAAAGGCCCTATTATGATGTCGGCATTCATCAGCCAAGCGTCATCGAGTGCAGCAACAACCTTGTTTGTATCCTGATCCACATCATACACTTTCAAATCCAATTTCATGTCAAGGCTATTGACCATCGAATCGACGGCAATCATAAATCCTTCGTAAAAATGAAGATAAGAGAATGGTTTTGAAAGCAATTGCTTATTTGAGACGCTCGTTTCAAGAAACTCGTCATCAACTTGTTCCAAATAAAGCGGCATCATCAAAGCCACCTTATACAAACGTTCCGCATCGAACGAAGGACTCACAAACTCCTCGAAAAACTCCGTAGTATCGTTCTCCATAACAGAATCGAGAATCATTTCTTCTTCAAGCACAACTTCTTCTTGTCTGTACGGAATCCTCAGCACTTCGCCTGCTTTAGGGTTAGCCTTAACATCTTTATTTTCCTTCATAATCTCATACATGCTGACATTGTAAATCTCAGCTATTTCGCTCAAAGACTGCTTCTTTTTGACCGTATGAATATAATATTGCTTACCATTATATTCCGTGACAATCTGCGATTTCAACGATTCCTGAGCACCGAGTTCAAGATTTGCCGTCAAAGTAAAAAGACTTGCAAACAAGAAAAATAGAAATGTTTTGGTATTTTTCATTTTAATATTTTTTAAGATTCAAGGTTAAATTTCAGTTTTATCGTCGATATTAAAAAACATAGAGACGCCATAACTATGACGTCTCTACGTTTTTTTAGGATTATTCTGACAATGGTTTGAAACCTTTACCCAAGATGTCGGTACTTGAAACCACGTTCACGAATGCGTCTGGATCGACTTCACCAAGCAGCGATTGCAACTTAACGAGTTCAGTACGAGACAAAGTGACGTAAATCATCTTACGATCAACACCTTTATATAAACCTTTACCGAAGAAGCATGTACCGCCACGATTTATATCTTTAACGATAATGTCGCGTACTTCCTCAGCTTTATCTGTCACGATGAAGGCTGTCTTGTATGAGTTGAATCCGTCGACGACGAGGTCGATAATCTTACCTTCTATGAAGATGACGAGGATTGAATATACAGGAAGACGTAATTGTGGTTCAGCGATTAATGTTGTGAGCGTGATGATAGAGTCGACGATCATGACCAAAGTACCGAGAGAGATCTTAGTATATTTGTGGAGTATCATAGAGATGATGTCGCTACCGCCAGATGTTGCGCCAGACTTGAAGATGAGACCGATAGCCAAGCCGTAGATACCGCCAGAGACCAAAGTGTTGAGGAAATAGTCTGGGATAAAGTAAACGCTTTCGCTATGAGGCACTTGCAACCATTCCGGATTTGGATTAGCAACATTTTCGAACAAGCCGTTATGGATAATCGGGTTATAGCCGATGAATGTTTCAATGAGATAAGTAAAGCCGAATATCAAAACAGTAGAGATAATAGTCTTGACACCGAATTTAGGTCCGAGAATCAAAGTTCCGATTATCAATAATGGAATATCCATACAGATGGCATAGAGACTGACTTTCCAAGGCCATACAGTATTCAAAACGTTTGAGAGACCGTATGTTCCACCAGGAGCCAAGATGTATGGATTCACAAATAATATGTCGCCGATAGCGAACAACAAACTACCGAAAATAAGGTAAAAATAAGCTAAAGCCTCTTTCTTCCAATTAATTGTTTTCATAATTTATATCTATTTTTAAAGTCTACAAGTCAACGAGACCACAAGTCTACAAGTCAACAGATTTTTATTATTTTAATTATTTCTAAATTATAAGACGTGTCAATTACATATTATTTATGTTTATGTGTAATTGACACGTCTCTACATTGTCAATTGTTAATTATTAATTGTCAATTGTTAATTGAATCATTCCCATTCTATTGTCGCAGGTGGTTTAGAGCTGATGTCGTAGCAGACTCTATTTACACCTCTGACCTTATTGATTATGTCGTTTGAGACCTTAGCCAAGAATTCGTATGGAAGATGCACCCAGTCGGCAGACATGCCATCGACAGATATAACGGCACGGAGTGCTATGGTGTATTCGTAGCTGCGTTCGTCACCCATCACGCCGACGCTCTTGCAAGGAAGCAATATTGCTCCGGCTTGCCAGATACTATCATAAAGGTTATCAGCCATTTCATTAGGATAAGAAGCATGAGGAAGCTCACATTTCCAGTTTCTCAAAGCTGAGATATAGACCTCATCAGCATCGCGGAGTATACGTAATTTATCTTCTGTGACAGCTCCGAGGAGACGTATCGCGAGACTTGGTCCTGGGAAAGGATGACGACCGATGAGTTCTTTTTTGATTCCGAGAGCGCGACCTACGCGACGTACTTCGTCTTTGAACAATGTGCGTAGAGGCTCAACGATTTTAAGGTTCATTTTTTCTGGGAGGCCACCGACGTTATGGTGAGATTTTATCTTTGATGTAGCACCTTCGATGCCTGCACTTTCGATGACATCAGGATAGATGGTTCCCTGAGCGAGCCATTCAGCGCCTTTTATCTTCTTAGCCTCAGCCTCAAAGACTTCGATAAATGTGACGCCTATAGCCTTACGTTTTTCTTCAGGGTCGGTAACGCCTGCGAGTTTGCTCAAAAATAATTCACCTGCATTAACGCCTGTCACATTAAGACCTAAATCTTTATATGATTCAAGAACATCTTCAAATTCGTTCTTTCTGAGAAGTCCGTTATCGACGAATATACAATGTAAGTTAGAACCTATAGCCTTGTTCAACAAGACAGCAGCGACAGTACTATCAACGCCACCTGAGAGTCCTAAGATGACTTTGTCGTCACCAAGTTTCTCTCTAAGCTCCTCGACGATATTATCTACGAAAGAAGCTGGTGTCCAGTCACCTTTACAGCCACATATTCTCTTAGCGAAGTTTTCTATCATCTTAGAGCCTTCCACAGAGTGAGAAACTTCTGGGTGGAACTGCACAGCGTAAGTCTCTTCACCATCAATTCTGTATGCCGCATTGACAACATCTTCTGTGCTTGCTATAACGCGAGCATTTTCCGGCAAATGGGCAATAGTGTCGCCATGAGACATCCACACTTGATTTACCTTACTGACGCCATCGAACAAAGGACATGATTCATCGACTACAGTTAGTGATGCACGACCATATTCTCTTGCTATCGAACCATTGACATCACCGCCATAATGATATGCCATAAATTGAGAACCATAACATATTCCCAACAAAGGCAGTTTACCTTTTATATTCGACAAATCAACAAAAGGAGCTTTCTCATCTCTTACCGAGAATGGACTTCCACTTAAAATAACGCCTTTAACGTTAGGTGTCAATTCCGGAATTTTATTATAAGGATGGATCTCACAATAGACGTTCATCTCGCGTAGACGACGTCCGATAAGTTGTGTCACTTGTGAGCCAAAATCTAAAATTAATATTGATTCTTGCATGTTTGATTATTTTGGTTGCAAATGTAATAAAATTATCCTTTCGTTTCAGTTTTTTTCTTAAACTTGCAGTCAAAATAATTTTGTTATGGCAGCAGCAAAAAAAGGCAAGAAAACAAGCAGTTCGAAAAAAAGTTCCAAGGGCAGGAAAAAGAGTGGGAATTCCAACTTTTTCATGAGTTTCATGTTGATATTATTAGTGTTAGCAATGATTGCCACGGCTGTATTTTTAACGTTAAATAATTTTAACATAAATAAAAACGATAAATCTCAAATCACAAAAGAAGTCGTCATTAAAAAAGAAGAGAATAAAAACGTAAGCAAACCTATGGCAAAACCTGCCGAAACAAAAAAAGACGACTCAAAAAAAGAGACCGTCAAGAAAGAAAAAGTAGAGCCGAAGAAAGAAGAACCGAAAAAAGAATCTCAAAGACTTACAAACTTGTCGGGTTGCTGGCTGAGCAACGAACAAGGCGCATTCATAACACTCGACCAATATGGTTATCGCATCGACTTCTCTAACGTTGACGCATCCAAACCATTGACGGGCAACTATTATATCGAAAACAATCTCATCGTCTTCACCACCGACGGCAACGAATGCAAAGGCACTGAAGGAACTTACAGGATCACATTCTACAAGAAAAACTTCAGTTTGATTTGCAAAGACGACGACTGTACAAGCCGAAGAAACATCTTAGAAGCCGACTGGGAATGGGTGGAGATTTGATTCAAAATTTGAGAAATTGAAAATCTGAGAATATGAAAAAAAAATTCAAATTCTCAGATTCTTTTATTCTTTTTCAAAGCCTCATTGATAATCCACTGAATCTGTCCATTGACGGAACGGAACTCGTCGGCAGCCCATTTCTCGACAGCTTCCATCGTCTTAGCATCAAGGCGCAAGGCAAAATTCTTGGTTGTATTTTCCTTATCTTTCGGCATTATCCAAAACCTCCCCTATCGTTTTAGTAAAGATATTGTCTTTACATACATATTTATCAAAAAGATAAATCACGACTATCAAGATTATGAGTACAATAAATCCAGACAATCCGTTTGCTCCGTTGAGCAAGTCGTTGCCACCTTTTATCAAAAGAACATTCAATCCAGCAATCGCGTTTATCGTTCCATGAAAGATAGCGGCCGGATAAACCGACTTCGCCTTCAACACAAAATATAATTCCACAAAAGAAAGCAAAACGCATAATATCACCATCATAAAGACGCCTGCCACATTATGCTGAGGATAATTATGTCCCAACAATATCAATGGGAAATGCCATATTCCCCAGACGATGCCAGTAAATAC
>JAZOCI010000086.1:0-3841 GCA_045596465.1 Bacteroidales bacterium
TGAATATGTAAGTCGTAAGATTTACGCTAAATATCCTGAAGCGAATCTCGTTTTCTCTCCTGCAGATCATATCGTTTTAGACGTAAATACTTTCAGAGAAGTCATTAAAAATTCATTAGAATTTACTGAAAAACGTGAAGCCATCTTGACATTGGGCATGATGCCGACTCGTCCAGAGAGTGGATATGGATATATTAAAGCCTGCGGCTGTCAACAGACAACAGACAACGGACAACAGACTTTGGGGTCTTTTATCAACAAAGTCGAAGCCTTTAAAGAGAAACCGAATCTTGAAACCGCAAAGTCATATCTCGCTGAAGGCGGATATTTTTGGAACGCCGGCATATTCATCTGGAATGCTAAGATGGTTGTAAATACCATCAAAAATCTCGTTCCGGAACTCGCTTCCGTCTTCGATAAAATAGAACCTTATTTTTATACAGATAAAGAACAAGAATCTGTAAATCAATATTTCCCGACTTGTCCCAACATCTCTATAGATTATGCTGTAATGGAGAAATCTAAAGAAGTTTATGTATATCCTGCCGACTTCGGATGGAGCGACCTCGGCACTTGGGGCAGTCTTTACACTCATCTTCAACAAGACGAAAACAATAACGCTATAGTCGGCAACGACATCAATCTCGTTGATTGCAGAAATTGTGTCATTCATACGCCTTCCGAAAGAAAAGTCGTGATACAAGGTCTTGATAATTATATCGTTGCAGAAAGCGATAACACTCTTTTAATTTGTAAGAAAGAAGAAGAACAAAATATTAAAAACTGGCAAAAATAAATAATATGAAAAGACTTATCAAACAACTTGCAATTGCAATATTCAGAGGCAGATACGCACCGAAATCATTTTCAAAATGGTTAGTGCTTCTATTCGATTGTGTCTTGTTTTTCATATCATTTTGGATATATGTCTTTATAAAATATCTTTATGAGCTGCAAAATATCAATTTCATCATGCAGATGCATTATTTCTTTCCGATATTTGTAGTGTTCCTAATTAATTCGTTCATCTTCGGTTCTTATCAAGGATTGGTTCGATATAGCGGGTTCAGCGACATAAAGAAAATAGGTTACGTCTGCTTTGGAACATTTGCTTCCATGTTCATAATCAAGTTGATATTGATATACTATGGAAATATCAACATTCATAAATGGTTTATGTCACACACGGAAGCAAGTTTCGTCTCCATGCTCGCTTTCGTATCAATAACATTGTCGCGACTTGTCATACGACGTATTTACAATGAAAACATCAGCCATAAACAAGAACCTTTAAACACAATAATATTCGGAGCTGGCGACGCTGGCATCATCACAAAAAACGCCTTAGAACAAGACAGCTCATGTTATTATAACATAGTGGCTTTCGTCGATAAATCTAATCAGAAAATCGGCAAGACAATCAACGGTATTCCTATATATAATCCAGCGAAAACACTTAATAAAGAATTCATTAAGAAGAATAACATCAAAGTTATCATATTCGCGATACCGAGCCTTGATAAAGAGAACAGGACAAAAATCATTAACGAAATCGTCGATTTAGGCGTCAACATAAAATCTGTTCCTCACCTCAGTAATTGGATTGATAACAAATTAACAATCAATCAGATTGAAGACATCAAGATTGAAGATTTATTGGGAAGAGAGCCTATAGTTCTCGGTAAGGAAAACGTCACTGAAGGTCTTAAAGAGAAAGTTATCTTGGTAACAGGAGCCGCTGGCTCTATAGGAAGCGAGATTTGCAGACAAGTTCTTCATTATAAACCTATGAAACTCATCTTGTTAGATCAAGCGGAATCGCCTTTATATGACATTCAGTTTGAACTTAAAAATAACGAGCCTTATCGTTCTTTCAACATCCCGATGGAATTTATCGTTGGTAATGTGAAAGATAACGTCAAAATGAGAGAAGTCTTCAGCAGATATAAGCCTCAGATTGTATATCACGCCGCAGCTTACAAACATGTTCCTCTGATGGAGGAATTTCCATACGAAGCCGTGTTTGTCAATGTCTTAGGAACTAAAAACGTCGCAGACTTAGCAGTGGAATTTGGTGCGGAGAAATTCGTGATGGTCTCCACCGACAAAGCCGTAAATCCTACAAACGTAATGGGAGCGACAAAACGTATCGCTGAAATATATACTCAAAGTCGTAAGTCTGAGAAGACAGCTTTCGTAACGACGCGTTTCGGTAACGTATTGGGATCCAATGGCTCTGTCATTCCTTTATTCAAAAAACAATTGGCTTATGGCGGTCCTCTAACTGTTACCGACAGAAATATTATCCGTTATTTCATGACAATTCCTGAAGCTTGCAGCTTAGTCCTCGAAGCTGGCGTTATGGGCGAAAAAGAAGACATCTTCGTTTTCGATATGGGAGAACCCGTCAAGATTTACGATCTTGCCAAGAAAATGATAAAACTCTCTGGTAAAGAAGGTATTGAGATTGAAATAACAGGACTTCGTCCAGGTGAAAAACTTTATGAAGAATTGCTTTCAACAAAAGAAAATACAATTCCTACAGAACATGCCAAAATCATGAGAGCTAAAGTCCGTCGCTACACTCAAGATGAAGTAAATGAGAAGATTAACGTTCTTATCGATCTTATCCCGACAAGTGATAACTTTAAAATCGTCGCTCAGATGAAAAATATCGTTCCTGAGTTCATCAGCAACAACTCCGTTTATTCATGTTTAGATAAAAAAGAAGATTAAAATGATAAAAAAACTTACACTATCACTTATAATAGCCGTTTTATCAATAAGTTACATTTCATCACAAGAGCTTCTTATTCCACTCAACGATGACTATGAGATGGAGATACAGACGGCTGCTTATAGTTCGGAATATCGTTTTCATACAGCAGTGAAGTCCTGGTCGGAATATCAGTTTAGGAATATCATAGACTTAGATAGTTTAAACCAGTCGCAATTTATAGTTAAAAATTTTAACAAAAAATGGAAGAATATCGTCTGGAATTCCATCTTCAACACCGACTTCATTCACGCAAAAGGCAAGGATTTTTATATAGGTATAAATCCAATCGTTGATTTTCAGGTAGGTAAAGACGGAGATAAAAGCACTTGGGTCAATACTCGCGGCGCAGAAGTCAAAGGAACTATAGGCAACAACTTCGCCTTTTATAGCAATATAAGAGAAAATCAAGCAGTCTTTCCTGACCATATAACTCAATATGCAAAGAAAAATCACGTCATTCCAGGACAAGGTCATGCGAGACCATTTAAAACCAATGGCTTCGATTATGCCAACGCTTCCGCATACGTAGCAATTCGCCCAATGTATTGGCTGCAAGCTGTGCTCGGTTACGGAAAGAACTTCATCGGCGACGGCTATCGTTCTATGATATTGTCGGACAACGCTTTCGCTTATCCTTACTTAAAGCTTACAGCCGAAGTCTGGAACATACAGTATAGCTGCTATTACTCACAAATGACCGATAAAAGAAGTTTGATAGACCTTGATGAAAATGTAGGAACTTACCCAAGAAAAAATACTATCATTCATTACCTTGACTGGGCTGTCACGAAACGCCTTAACCTTGGCTTATTCGACGCTATGGTCTGCAGAGCTCAAAACGATGACGGATTGAAAAGAGGCTTCGATTTCCAATATATCAATCCAATAATATTCTTACGCACAACCGATTACTATACAGGGAATTCTCCAGATAACGCATTGCTCGGTGCTACGGCAAGTTTTATCGTGGGAAAACATACTACATTATATGGACAGTTTGTCCTTGACGAAATGACTTTCAAAGAGTTCATCGGATTTAACGGATATTGGGCTAACAAACAA
>JAZOCI010000087.1:0-11740 GCA_045596465.1 Bacteroidales bacterium
TACCGTCTTCTGTGCTGACGTAATCGCCATGTATCACTCGGAATGCGCCTTCACCTGGATTGACCCATGGAATGAGTTGCTCATATTCTAAGCCAACTAAGTCTTTACCTTTACATGTTCCGAGGACTTCGTAAGGAAGTTTCTTATCTCCGACTTTGAAATCTTCAAATGAAGGTTTCTCCGCCTCGCTTGGGAAGAATGCGCCCATCAATGGAGTTGCTATCACGTAATAAGCGAGTTCGCCACTGTTAGGATTGACAGTCTTCACCAAGTTGTAGTCGATGCTGTTACCGACGCACAATGCTGTGTTTGAAGGCAAGGTCCATGGAGTTGTTGTCCATGCTGCGATTTGAATGTCGTTGAAAGGAACGTCGACGCCGAAAGGATTGTTTTTCACTGTTGTTTGTTCAGCCTTGACGCGGAACAATGCTGTACATGTGAGGTCTTTAACGTCGCGGTAGCAACCAGGGATATTAAGTTCGTGTGAGCTTAATCCTGTTCCTGCTGCAGGAGAATAAGGCTGGATTGTGTAGCCTTTATAGAGGAGACCTTTCTTGTATATCACAGAGAGAAGGTACCATAAGGTTTCGATATATTCGTTGGTGAATGTGATATAAGGATCGTCTAAGTTAACCCAGTAACCCATGGTACGAGTGAGCTCGTCCCAGAGGTCTTTGTATTTCATGACTTCTTCGCGGCAAGCCTTGTTATATTCATCGACGCTGATCTTCACGCCTATATCTTCTTTGGTGATGCCGAGTTTCTTTTCTACGCCGAGTTCTACTGGGAGACCGTGAGTATCCCAACCAGCTTTACGCGATACTTTCTTACCTTTCAAAGTCTGATAGCGGCAGAAAATATCTTTGATAGTACGAGCCATGACGTGATGGATACCTGGAGTTCCGTTTGCTGACGGTGGTCCTTCATAGAATACGTATGCCGGACCATCTTTACGGTTATCTAAACTCTTTTGGAAGACGTCGTTTTCTTCCCAATACTTACGAATCTCTTTTGCTATGTTGGTGAGATTTAAGTTTTTATATTCCTTATATGAACCTTTCATATATCACCTGTATTTATAAATTTATTAATAAGCGACAAAGATAATATTTTTTTTGATTAGGAATAAGGAATTAGGAATGAGGAATAATTTTTTTTCTTATTTCTGAATTCCTAATTTCTCATTGCTGAGTTCCTGAGTCGATGATTTCTTTTTTAAGCTCTTCCAAAGTGCGTGCGTTGTCTACGGAGAAGTCGCCGATTTTAGTCCTTCTGAGAGATATGAGACAAGCTCCATTGTCGAGTTTCTTGCCGAAGTCGTTGACGAGAGAACGGATATAAGTTCCCTTGCTGCACTTTACTTCAAAGTCGACTTTAGGGAAATTGCTGTAATCCAACCTAAACTCTTCGATATGAACGAGTCGCTCTTTCAATGCAATCTCTTCATCGGAACGCGCATAGTCGAAGGCTCTTTTGCCGTTGATTTTTATAGCGGAGAACTTAGGCGGACGTTGCATGATGTCGCCGATGAATGTCTTTCTCGCTTCTTCCATCATCTTAACGGTGATGCCATCGGTAGGGAATGTGGCGTCGGCTTCGCTCTCCATATCGAATGTCGGCGTGGTCTGTCCCAACAGCATCGTTCCTGTATAGACTTTCTCCTGAGCCTGAAAAGTGTCGATCTGCTTCGTCATTCTTCCCGTGCAAATGATGAGAAGTCCCGTTGCCAATGGGTCTAATGTTCCGGCATGACCTACTTTCAACTTCCTTATCCCGTGGAAACGTTTTATCACAGAACGTATCAGGTTTACTGCATCAAACGACGTCCAGTCTAAAGGCTTGTCGATGAGAAAGACTTCTCCTTCTTCGAAATGAAACATATTATAAAGCGAATATTATTGTTGTGATACCGACGATGGCGCAATATATTGCGAAATATATTAACTTGCCCTTTTTCACTAAATTGATCATGAACTTACAAGCGATGCAACCAGAGATGAAGGCGCCTAAGAATCCTATTAATAAAGGTGTGAAACCGATGCCACCGAGCAATGCGGGTTCTTTGATGATGTCGATGACGTTTAAGAATGTCTCGCCTAAGATAGGTATCAAAACCATGAGGAAAGAGAACTGCGCGACGTTTTCTTTTTTATTTCCGAGTATGAGACCTGTGGCGATGGTGGTTCCGGAACGTGAGAGTCCTGGCAAGACCGCGACGGCTTGTCCTAAACCGATGATGAAAGCGTCGCGATATGAAATCGTCTCTTTCTGACGTGGTTTGGCATAATAGGCGAATGCCAGAAGAAGCGCCGTCAACAAAAGACAGCAGCCTACGATTAATAATCCGCTGCCGAAGATGGCTTCAACCTGGTCTTTGAAAAACAATCCCACAATCATTACGGGAATGCAGGAGAGCAAAATCTTTGCGACGTATGTCTTTTCGTCGTTCCATTTCTTGGTGAAGAAAGTGCCTTTAAACAGACCTTCTATCTCTTTCCAAAGTATGACGATGGTGCTTAAGACTGTCGCCGCATGTACTGTTACGGTGAATAATAAATTGTCGGCGGCCGAGGTGTTGAGGTTCAACAACTCTTGTCCTATGGTCAAATGACCGCTGCTGCTGACAGGCAAAAATTCGGTCAATCCTTGAAGGATTCCTAATAATAGAGCTTCTAACCAATTCATAACCTATTGATTATCTTATTCGTCCTTAGGTTTTTTCATGATGGCATAAATCTCGATGCCAAAGCCTGCTAACACTAATATAGGTGCCAAGGTGATTCTGCGGAAACTGAAAATAGCTTCGTTGAAGGCATCAGGGTCGTTGGAGCCACCGCCTATCATCAAGATAAATCCGATGAAAATAAATGCTATTCCTATAATGACCCATAAATAATTGTCACGACCAAACGGCATCTTTTTTTCGTCGTTGGATTTTTCGTTTTTAGTTTTTTTGTTTTCTAACTTGCTCATATTTAGATATTTGTTTGTTATGCATAAAACTTGTCGATGTCGGCATTAAGATACTTCTTCATCGAGAAAATCGTAGAGAACATCGTCAGGATAAGACTTAAGCCTATCACCGAGATGTAAATCTTAAATATATAGAAATTGTTCTGGAACAAATCGGCCTCCGGCAGATAATCTTTAATCCAGACTAAAGAAATTGTTATGCAAATCAATGCGATGACTGCTGCGATGAAGCCTTGTTTCATAAATGTCTTTAAAAACGGTTTCATGATAAATGCCTCTGTGGCTCCGACTAACTGCATGCTTCTGACAATGAAACGTTTAGAATAAACAGAAAGACGAATGGTGTGGCTTATCAAGACGATGGCGATGAATAATAAAATCAAGCTGACGATGAAGAGTGCGAATTTTATCTTGTTGATATTCGCGTTGATAGCATTTGTCAGCGTCTTTTGATAAATCACTTCTTTGACGATGCTTTTCCCGCCGAGCCATTTCTCCACCATCTCCATGCTGTCGCTGTTCGCGTAATCTGAGACGAAACGCACGTCGATGGACGCAAGAAGCGGATTCTCGACCTCACCGAGCCATTCCAAGAAATCTTCTCCCAAATCTTCTTTCATCTTCTCGATGGCGTCTTCCTTACTGATGTAATCCACTGATTTGACGTAACTTTTCTTGCTGAGCTCGTTCTTCAGACTTTCGATGGAAGACGTTTTTGCATTGCTTTTTATCACGATTTCAAAACCGATGTTCTCTCTGACGTGGTTCAATAATTTGTCGGTATAAGCCATCAAAAAGGCGTACATTCCCAACACGAAAAGCACTAAAGCAATGCTTATCAATGAAACGAAATATGAACTCGCGAATCTCCTTTTTGTTGATTTGTTTTCAGAATACATCGGTGTGATATTTACGTGCAAAGATAAAATTTTTATGCTATCGAAAATCAAAACGTAAAAGTTTTATTGTTATGATGTTTATAATTAAAAAAAATGTAATTTTACGTTTTAAAAAATAGAAGTCGTATGTTAAGGAAATTAGGTGATTATCTGATACTTATGTATCAGGTTTTTTCTAAGCCCGACAAGAAGTTGGTTTTCAGGAAAAGGTTGCTTCACGAGTTTTATAATCTTGGTTTTACCTCTATAGGCATTGTTTTGATCTTGTCTGTTTTTGTTGGCGCCGTCGCCACGATATTGGTCGCGTATAACACTGACAATCCGCTTCTGCCAGAGAAACTTATAGGTTTTTCTGCTCGCCAGATGATAGTGCTCGAATTTTCTCCGACGATGATAAGTCTTATCTTAGCCGGCAAGTTAGGCTCGCAGATAGCTTCAGAACTTGGAACGATGCGCGTTACACAACAGATTGACGCATTGAAAGTTATGGGTATCAACCCCGCAAATTATCTCATCTTGCCAAAAATTATCTCCTGCCTTTTCTTCATTCCCGTCCTGATAGTCTTCAGCATCGTAATCGGTATCTTGGGAGGCTGGCTCGCTTGTGTCTTTACCGGTGTCATCACCCCGACAAATTACGTCGTGGGTCTGAGATCGTGGTTCGAACCTTTTTCTCTTACATTCGCAATGATAAAAACCGTCGTGTTCGCTTTCCTAATTACTTCAATATCAAGCTATATCGGATATAACGTAAAAGGTGGCTCCGTCGAAGTCGGCAAGGCAAGCACACAAAGCGTAGTGATAAGTAGCATCGCGATCATCATTTTTGACTTAATCTTAACACAAATGCTTTTGACATGATAAAGATTGAAAATATATCGAAAAGCTTTGGTAATCATCTCGTTTTAGATGATATTAACGCGACTTTTGAAAGAGGTAAGACGAATCTTATCATCGGTCAGAGTGGCTCGGGAAAGACCGTCCTGACGAAGATATGTATCGGATTGTTTGAGCCCGACAGCGGAGTTGTCACTTTCGACGAGCGTCCTTTTTCAAATGCTAAGGAAAAAAACAGAATCGACATCCGTAAGGAAATGGGCGTTTTGTTCCAAGGTGGCGCGCTCTTCGATTCTATGAACGTGGAGCAGAATGTGATGTTCCCGCTAAATATGTTTACGGATATGTCGTACGAAGAAAAGTTGGAAAGAGTGAATTTATGCCTTGATAGAGTGGATCTTAAGGGAAAAAATCATCTTAGCACTGCGGAGTTGAGCGGCGGTATGATGAAACGCGTCGCCATTGCAAGAGCTATTTCCAACAGCCCGAAATATCTGTTCTGCGACGAACCTAACTCTGGCCTCGACCCGCTTACGTCGGAGCTTATCGACGACCTTATCAGCGAGATTACGAAAGAATACGATATGACGACGATAATTAACACTCATGATATTAATTCAGTGCTTAAAATAGGTCAGACTATAAACTTCCTATATAAAGGAAAACTTTGGTGGCAAGGTGATAATAAAACAGTATTAAATGCTGATAATAAAGAACTTAACGATTTCCTGTTTTCCACAGAATTAACAAAGAGAGTAAAAAACAATTAAAATAACAATTATGAACGTATTAGATTTAATCATTGGAATCATCTTGATTTTATTCGCGATTTCGGGATTGAGAAGAGGTCTCATCATAGAGGCTTTTTATTTGGCTTCTTTCATCGTCGGCATCTTCGGCGCTATGTATTTCTCCGACTGGGTCGCGTCGTGGTTGGCAGGATTTGTCGATGCCGCATTGGATTATCTGACGGTGATAGCCTTCATCATCACTTTCGTGATTTTCGTCGTCTTGACACGTTTCTTGGGAAGAATAGTCAGCGATATTGTGGCGGCCGTGAGCTTGGGATTCTTCGACAAAATAGGCGGATTTCTCTTCGGAATATTAAAAGGTGGATTGATATTAAGTGTGTTGATATTGATTATGAATATCTTCGGATTAACCAACCTCATTAGTGCCAACGTAAAAAGAAGTTCTTTCCTCTATCCTTATGTGGAAAATGTCGCAAATATGTTGTACAAAAATCATGAAGTCGTGCGAGATTCTATGAAAAGAAGCGTCGTGGCAGATAATAATATTGTAAAATTTGAAGATTGTGATATAGTATGAAAAAAGTAGCTGTAATTTTAGGTGGTTGCGGAACTAAAGATGGTTCTGAAATCAATGAGACTGTGACATTATTGTTGGCTCTCGATCAGCATGGCGTTAAATATCAATGTTTTGCGCCAAACAAAAATCAATATCAGGTTATAAATCACGTGACAGGTGAAGTGGTTGAAGAAGAACGTAATATGATGGTTGAAGCCGCTCGTATAGTCCGTGGCGAGATTCTGCCTCTGACAGATTTCCGCGCCGATGATTTCGACGGACTTGCAATTCCTGGCGGAGCTGGTATTGCTAACAACCTCTTCACATATTTCACCGACGGAATGAATATGACGGTTCTCCCCGAAATTAAAGATGCTATTGTTTCCATTCATAAACAAAACAAACCGATTGCTGCAATGTGCATCGCACCTGTTTTACTTGCTAACGTGTTGAATGATATTACTGTAACTTTAGGTGATGATAACTGCGGTCCTGCAAAAGATATTCTTGAAATGGGCGCACATCATCAGGCAACGACAAACGGTGGGGTTGCTATCGACTTGAAAAACAAGATTTTCACCACGCCGTGCTTTATGTTGGAATCGACTCTGAAAGACATCTACGACGACGCTTATAACTTAGTCGAAGCGTTTGTTAATGAAAAATGAAGAATGTACAATTAACAATGAAGAGTTGCCTTTTATAGAGCAACTCTTTTTTTTTTGTAATACGGAATTATAATTTATTGACTTATAGACTCGTTAGTTTGTTGACTTGTGTAATAAAGTATCATTTTTTCGATTGCTTTTTGACAGACTTCGCAGAATGTGTCACCTTTGAAAGTCTTCATGAGGCAATCTGTTTTTGGGCGATACACTCCTTTTGATTCATAGCCACCACCTTCGAAAACTCCGACTTCATTGACATATTTCTCATCGGCAGGTGTCGGGACAGGCGTCTTTTTCTTCAACATGTCTTTCCATTTCTTGTCAAAATCGACCAATGTGGTGAGATTGGGCTCCCACGGCTCGATGTTGAGATTGTAAAATCCTTCGTAGGAAGTGGAGCTGTCGTAATATTCATCGCCCAAGCCAGCAAATCCATGTCCGAATTCGTGAATTATGACATCGGAGGAGAAACTGTCGTCGGTGGAACTCACGCAGTAGAAGTTATAGATTCCGCCACCGCCATATTTAGAGGTGTTTGCCAAGATATAAATCTGATCATAAGGAACCAAACCTGCGAGATTTCTAATCGCTTGGTTGTTGGTCGACATGCAATAACGTTCAGAATCAAATGTATAGAAAGAACAATCGACGGCAGTATTTTTCCAGATGTCTTCGGCAGGGACGCTTATTCCTGAGTCTCTCGACGGAGCCATGACCGCTCTGATGTTAAATCTGTCTTTGTATGAGATGTAAGGCTCGTAAGAGAAAAGGCATTCTTTGAAGAAGTTGCAGTCGTTCACGAACTTACCCATTTCTTCTTCGCTGTATCCATCGGGCAGAATCACAATATCGACGGCTTTTTCAGGCGCGAAATCTCCGTAGACGTTGAAGATGGAATATTGCAGTTTCGGAGCATCTTGAATGAAATAATCGTTAGGATCTACGTTAAGGCGCATCTTTTCGATGAAAACACCGTCATAGTTTCTTAGATAGAAGACCACGTCAACGATTTCTTTAGGATAAGGAATTATTACTGATTCGTTGAATCCTTTGGTTGTAAGTTCCGCTTCTGGAGTTGTTTGCCACTCTCCGAAAAGATTGCAATATCCACGCGAGTAAATCACAATGTCGGAATCATGCAGTAAAACTTCGACTAAATAATCACCATATCCAAGACTATCAATGAGATGGCTTCTCGTTCCGCCCCAAACAGGTTCCATCACATATTTGTCTAATGCGTAATAACAAGTGTCGGAGTTGCCGAATATGTAATAATCAATTCGTAATTGCTGATTTGTGAAATACACGTCATATTGAGCTTTGACACTTAAATTTAATGTTGTTACAAGTATGAATAATAGTAATGTCTTTAAATTTAAACTTTTCATAATTTGTCGTTTTATCATCTCTTGCAAAGATACATTAATTAATATGTACTGTCAATATTTGTGATAATAAAAAAAGGGCGCGGGGAGCGCCCAATTGCATTAATAAACCAAACTACTTACAAAGCTATAGAGAATGTTTAGTACTTGTGTATTGCAAAGATAGCACTTTTATAAATATGTCAATACTGTTGAGTTCTCATTTGGGATTTTATGAAATTTTTGCTATTTTTTATTATCAATATTTTTTTAATTTAATACTACAATATTTTTATATGTATATTGAAAATCAAAAAAATAAATATTTATAATTACTACACTTTTAATTTTTTTTAGTTTTTTTTCGGAAATATTATTGTCGTATTTATTTTTGTAAAAAAATTATATCTTTTGCAGGAAATCTACTATATCTTCGTCTCTCGAAAGCCCGAATTTTTTCCTTAATCTGTATCGAGATGTCTCAACGCTACGAATTGTGGTGCTTGTCAAAGTCGCGATTTCCTTGCTCGACATGTTTGTAAATAGCATCGTGCATAGTTTTTTCTCGGATTTTGTCAATCCCGGATGTTTCATGTCTAAATTATCTAAGAAATCTTTGTAAATAGCGTCAATTTGCTTGTTCAAGTTATCGGTGTTATTGAATGCCTGTATGTTGTTCTGTATGTTGAAATAGATGTTTTTGATTTTGTTTTTCTGCTCATTATCAGGAAGTTCTATCGCGTGTTTCAAGTCTTCCTTAAGCGGATTGATGAGTTCTATATAAGATTTTAGATGTAATGCTAAATTGACCAATGTTTCTCTGTTGCTTTTTAATTGATATTCCATCAAATCGTTTTCAATCTTGTTGATTTTGAGTTCTTGTTCGTATGTTATGATTTTATTTTTATTGAAAATCGTTTTATAATTCAGGTGTAAGAAGACGAAAGTTATTAATATCATTGTTAAGATGATGTTGATAGATACAAATACCAACCATTTGTTTCTGTTGGCTTTTTCGTTATTTTCTTCAATTTCTTTTGCTTTCAAATCCTTGGTATTCAGAGATAAAAGGAAGCTGTTACGAAGTTTGCTGATTTTTTCTTCCTGAGCGATGTCGTTGGTGAAATCGAGGAAAGAATCGTGTTTGCTGAACGTGTTATATGCTTTTTCGTATTCTCCCAGTGTTGCGTAACAGTTTGACAGTTGATGGTAAGATTGATGGCATATGTTATACATCTTATATTTTTCTGTGCTGTCGCAAATTATTTGCAAAATCTTGATGGCTTCGTCGAACTTTCCGTTTTTCTGGTGTAGATATGCCAAACTGAACATGTTCTCGCCGCAATTGTTGAAGTCGTCTATCGAATAGGATAATTTAGCCGATTGAATATAATATCTTTTTGCCGATTCGAAATCGTTGATAGAGTCGTATATGTTTGCTTTCAAGCTATAGTTTATTACTTGTAAGCTGTCGTTGAAGTCTCTGATGCTCATATATAAAGATGAATCTATCAGGTTCATCGATCTTTCATATTCCTTGATTTTAATTAATGCTTTGGCTTTATGTGTTAAAGTGGTTGAGATTAGATGTATGGTGTTTTTGTTGATTTCTTTCTGTAATATTTTGTCGTAGCATTCGATGGCTTTGTCGTATTCATTTTGAGAATAATACAAGTCTCCTAAAGCGATGAACATTTTGTGAATCAGACTTTCATCATTGGCTTCTTCGGCGTATTTCATCGCTTTGTTCATCGCCTCGATGCTCCATTTGCTCTCGAATTCGCTGTTTTGATATGCTTGAGCTATCTTTATATATATATTGCAAATGCCGTGATAATCATTGATTTTTATCATGTCTTCTGCAACTTTTTCGTAATAGCTGATGGCGGTAGGGTAGGAGTTGTTTTCCTTGAAAATATTCCCCATCATTGTGTTGCATTCGATCATTTTTTTTATGTCGTTGTTTTCTTCGGCTATGACTTGGGCTTTGTATAGGCAGATGAAAGCATATTCTGTATTTTTGCTGAAGTAAGTTTTTGCCAAATCAATGAGTTTCTCGTATTGGTTCTCGTTTGTAATTGGTCCGTTTTCTGTCTTTCCTTTATTATTAGTAGTAGAATAAGCGTTAAATAATGATAAAAGATATATTAATGTAATGATAATTCTTTTCATACTTCATTTTTTTTGAATGTGCAAATATAAACATTTTGTCGTATATAAAATAAATTTAAATTCCAAATAATCATTAAGATATATTTTTATATGTCGTAGTCTTTGCCGTGGTGGTTTTTCATAAAATTTCTTCATATAATATCAAAAAACGTCTGTAAATTTTTTTAATAAAAATTGCCTAAACCGCATTTATTTTTTTATTTTTGCAGATAAATTTTTATGACATGAGTGATTTCAAAGAAATTGAAAAGGAAGAGAAAAAATCGCTGAACTTCATCGAAGCTAAGGTGGTCGAAGATTTGCAAAATGGTAAGAACGATGGTCATGTACAAACGCGTTTCCCTCCGGAACCTAATGGCTATCTTCACATTGGTCACGCCAAAGCTATCTGCTTAGACTTCGGCATCGCTAAGAAATATAACGGAATTTGTAACCTTCGTTTTGATGATACAAACCCGACGAAAGAAGACGTTGAATATGTTGATTCTATCAAGGAAGATATTCAATGGCTTGGTTTTCAATGGGCTAATGAATATTACGCTTCTGATTATTTTCAACAGCTTTGGGATTTCGCAATTCGTCTTATAAAAGAAGGTAAAGCTTATATCGACGAGCAGTCTTCTGAAGAAATCGCTGCCCAGAAAGGAACGCCTACTATTCCAGGAACTGAAAGCCCTTATAGAAACCGCCCTGTTGAAGAGTCGTTGGAACTTTTCCAAAAGATGAATCGTGGTGAGATTGAAGAAGGTAAGATGGTGCTTCGCGCCAAAATAGACATGGCGAATTCTAATATGCACTTCCGCGACCCTATCATCTACCGCGTGGTGAAAACTCCGCATCATCGCACCGGAAACACTTGGTACGCTTATCCGATGTATGACTTCGCTCATGGACAAAGCGACTACTTTGAAGGCGTAACTCATTCATTATGTACACTCGAGTTCGTCGTACATCGTCCTTTATATGATTATTTCATCGACGAGCTGAAAGAGCAGAATGATTTAGACGATCATCGTCCACGTCAATATGAGTTCAATAAACTTAACTTTAATTATACATTGTTAAGTAAACGTAACCTCCTGATATTAGTGAAGGAAGGTCTCGTCAACGGCTGGGACGACCCACGAATGCCTACTATCTGCGGTTTCCGTCGTCGTGGCTACACTCCAGAGTCAATTCATAAATTGATAGATAAAATCGGTTATACAACATACGAGGCTGTCAACGACTTCGCACTTTTGGAAAGTACTATTCGTGAAGACCTTAACGCTCGCGCAACACGTGTGTCGGCTGTCATCAATCCCGTAAAACTTGTCATTACAAATTATCCAGAGGGACAATCGGAGGAAATGGAAGCTGTGAATAATCCAGAAGATGAAAATTCAGGAACACACAACATTACTTTCAGCCGTGAGTTATGGATTGAACGCGAGGACTTTATGGAAGACGCTCCTAAGAAATATTTCCGTATGACTCCAGGTAATGAGGTACGTTTGAAGAACGCTTATATAGTAAAATG
>JAZOCI010000088.1:0-6292 GCA_045596465.1 Bacteroidales bacterium
GGCAAAATGGAGAAGTGAATTATTTTTGCACCACATACAACAACAAAACAACCAATTTTTCAAAATAAAGAACAACATTATTATGACAACAATCGAGTTCAACACCAATCTGACAAATCTTCAAAAAAATTTAGAAGTATTTGCAAAACAATTGACAGGCAACGAAGATGACGCCAAAGACCTCACGCAGGAGACTTTTCTCAAAGCGTTGATTTACAGAGAAAAATATGTAAATCACAACAATTTTAAGGCATGGGTTTACACCATTATGAAAAATATTTTCATCAACAATTACCGTAGAACGAAGAAAGCAAAAACCATCATTGACCAAAGCGAAGATCTTTACTACTTGAATATCAGCAACTCGCACACCGACACCGATCCTGAGAGCATACTCAATGCTATTGAATTGGAGAAAGGCATCAAGAATTTGGACGAAGAATTCAGACGCGCTTTCGACATGTACAACGAAGGCTACAAATACAAGGAAATCGCAGATTGTTTGAATCTGACCATCGGAACAGTGAAAAGCAGGATTTTTTACAGCCGCAAAAAGCTCATGAGCCAGCTAAAAGAATACAATCCTAACTAAATTTTAACAGAAACTCTTAAAACAAGTCATCATTTTGATTTGTTTTAAGAGTTTAGAAAAAAATAGTTGTTGCGGATACAATAATATTGACAAATAGTTGTTAATTTTGCACATAATAAAAAAAAAGTCAAATATGATTGAAACAGATATTCGTGAATTAAACGAAAGAATTCAGAGAGAAAGTCAGTTTATTGACCTTATTAATTTAGAGATGAGCAAGATCATTGTCGGACAAAAACACATGACAGAAAGGTTGCTTATCGGTTTATTATCGAACGGACACATTCTTCTTGAAGGCGTTCCTGGATTAGCTAAAACTCTTGCTATCAAGACATTATCAAGTATTATCGATGCAGATTTCAGCCGTATCCAATTCACTCCAGACCTATTGCCAGCCGACTTAATCGGTACGATGATTTACAGTCAGAAGAATGAAGAATTCATAGTTCGCAAGGGACCTGTTTTTGCGAATTTTGTTTTAGCTGATGAAATCAACCGTTCGCCTGCAAAGGTACAAAGTGCGTTGCTCGAAGCCATGCAGGAACATCAAGTCACGATTGGAGAAAGCACATTCTCATTACCGGATCCATTTTTGGTAATGGCGACGCAGAACCCTATAGAACAAGAAGGTACATATCCGCTTCCAGAAGCACAAGTCGACCGTTTCATGTTGAAAGTCGTTTTGGATTATCCTAAAAAAGAAGAGGAAAAGATCATTCTTCGCCAGAACATCAACAAGGAATACGCTGAAGTTAAACCAGTTACAAGCACGAAAGAGATTCTGAATGCGAGAAAAGTATGCCGTGAAGTTTATCTTGACGAAAAGATTGAGAACTATATTACCGACATTGTTTTCGCATCACGTTATCCGAACGATTACAAGTTAAAGAAATTCGCAAATCTTATAAGTTACGGAGGTTCTCCGCGTGCCACGATAAATTTGGCTATGGCGGCCAAGGCTTATGCTTTCATAAAACGTCGCGGTTATGTTATTCCTGAGGATGTCAGAGCTGTTGCACCAGACGTAATGCGTCATCGTATAGGACTAACGTATGAAGCTGAAGCTGAAAACATTACAACAGAAGAAATCATCAACGAGATACTCAACATCGTTGAGGTGCCGTAATCAAAAATAATGAATTATGGAAACAAACGAACTATTTAAAAAGGTTAGGAAAATCGAGATTAAGACACGTGGCTTGACCAACAATATTTTTTCTGGTCAATATCACAGTGCCTTTAAGGGACGTGGTATGACCTTCAGTGAAGTTCGTGAATATCAATATGGTGACGACATTCGCAACATTGATTGGAATGTGACAGCGCGATTCAATCGACCTTTTGTCAAAATTTTCGAAGAAGAGCGAGAGATGACCGTAATGTTATTGATTGACGTTTCTGGTTCCAACGATTTTGGTTCGGTAAACATTTCGAAAAGAGACCTCAGTGCGGAATTAGCAGCAGTTCTGGCGTTTTCGGCGATTCAAAACAACGATAAAGTCGGAGTGATATTTTTCAGCGATCAGATTGAGAAATTCATTCCACCGAAAAAAGGCTCCAGTCATATCTTGCGCATTATCAGAGAGATAGTAACATTCACGCCACAACACAAAGGCACTGACATTGGAGAAGGACTACGTTTTCTAACAAGCGCCATCAAGAAACGCACTACCGCATTCCTAATATCAGACTTTGTTTCTAACAAGCCTTTCGAGCAACAGATACGAATCGCGGCAAACAAACACGACCTCATCTGTTTGAGAATAACCGACAAGAGAGAACTCGTAATCCCTAAAATAGGACTCGTAAAGTTCAGAGACTCAGAGACAAACACAGATGTATGGGTCGACACTTCGACAAGTTCTTGGAACGAAGCATATCAAAAATACATACAACAAGAATCGGCTAAACTTAGCAGAATCTTCGCCAACAACGGAATCGACAACACATTGATTTACACCGATATTGATTATGTCAAACCTTTAATGCAGTTGTTTAAGAAACGAGAATCAAGGAGATGAAAAATAGAATATTGCATATTATGACATTATTTTTTGCAATAACGATAATTACACCTAATAAATATTGTTATTCGCAAGATGTCGTTATTGACGGAAGCATTGACAGAGACAGCGTTCTCACAGGACACACTTTCAATTACGACTTAAACATAAGAGTTCCAAAAGGTTATATAATCAATTGGAATGAGATAAAAGACACTTTAAGCAAGAGCATTGAGGTGATTAGCAGAAGTGAAGTCAAGGAGCAGCCCATTGATAACAGCAGCGATATTTTATCATCACAAATTTTGACTCTGACATCTTTCGACACAGGACATATAGAAATACCTGAAATTGGCATAAAGTATTATCAATCAGCGAAAGACACTGCGACATATACAGCTTATACCGATTTCATGGAGATTTATGTCAAGCCTGCTTCAATAGATACGACAATAGCGTATAAGCCAATAAAAATGCCTGTAAAACAAAACATTACATTTGAAGAGACCGTTCCATACTTTGGCGGAGGCATAATTATAGTAGCATTGATACTCCTTATTGTATATTTTGTAAAAAAATCGAAGAATAAGGGAAAAGAGGAGAAAGAAGAAGTCAAGCCGCAGATTCCTGCGATAATAACAGCAAGAGAGAAACTCGCGCAACTGAAAAATGCGAACCTATGGCAATCAGGAAAATACAAAGATTACTACACAGATTTGACCGACATTGCGAGAGAATACTTAGAAGGACAATTTGATATTGATGCCATAGAAATGACATCTGATGAGATTCTCAATGAGGTAAAGAAATTACAAGTTGATAACCTAATTTTCAATAAGTTAGAGAGAACTCTCATGACAGCCGACTTAGTAAAATTCGCCAAGGCGATGCCTAATTTTGCCGAAAACGAAGACGCATTCAAAGACATAAACTCTTTTATTGAAGAAAGTTTCGTATTCCATCAAGAATTAGAGAAGAAAAAAATTGAGGAAGCGAAAGCCAAGAAATACGATTTTGAAGAAGAAAACACTGAAAACCAAGAAATGGAGGAAACAAAATGAATTCCATAGAATTTGCATCTCCGCATTTCCTTTTCGGATTGACAATCATACCACTTTTAGTTGTATGGTACATATTCAGTTGCAACAAGCAACAAGCATATCTTCGTTTTTCCGACACCGGATTTTTCAACAAGTTGCCAAAATCGTGGAGGATATATTTCAGACACATCATCTTTGTTTTAGAGATAGCATCTTTATCGCTGTTCATCATCGCGATGGCGCGGCCACAAAGCAGCACTAAGAATCAGAAAATCAACGTAGAAGGTATAGATATCGTTTTAGCGATGGACATTTCAAGTAGTATGTTGGCAGCCGACTTAAAGCCCGACAGATTAGAAGCTTCTAAAGCCGTAGCTTCAGATTTTGTTGCAGGACGTCCCGACGACAGAATGGGATTAGTCGTTTTCAGTGGCGAGACATTTACGCAAGTTCCATTGACAACAGACCACAGCATGATGTTAAACATGCTTAAAGGCATGAAATGCGGCATGTTGGAAGACGGCACTGCAATAGGCGACGGTTTGGCATCAGCGATAAGCCGATTGAAAGACAGCGAAGCAATCTCAAAAGTCGTAATTTTATTGACAGACGGCGACAACAATGCAGGCTCCATCGACCCTTCAACAGCAGCAGAGATGGCTAAGTTATTCGGCATCAGAGTCTACACCATTGGTGCCGGGACAAGAGGCATGGCGCCATATCCTGTACAGACACCATTTGGAGGCATTAAATATCAACAAGTTGAAGTAAATATCAACGATGCTTTACTTCAAAGCATAGCCAACGAAACAGGCGGAAAATATTTCAGAGCCGAATCGAAGGAAAAACTGCAACAGATATATGATGAAATAGACAAAATGGAACGTTCCAAGATAGAAGTCAATGAATTCAAACGACTTCACGAAGAATTTTATCCTTTTGCGATATGGGGACTGATACTTCTTGTCATGTCATTCATCTTAAAAAACACTATTTTCAAATCAATAACAGATCAAGGATAAAACAATGGAAACCAATATTTTAAAATTCGAGCACCCTGAATATCTGTATTGGCTCTTAATAATACCGATTCTTATTGCCATTTACATAAGCGTATGCATTATCAATAAGAAACAATATTCAAAGTTTGCCGACAGCAAATTCATGGAGCTACTCACTCCATTTGTATCGAAATCAAGGAGCAACATCAAATTCGTTATATTATTGTTTGTCATAACCTTAGGTATTATAGGAATAGCAAATTTGCAAACAGGATCCAAAATGGAAGAGGTGAAACGAGAAGGCATGGATTTATATTTTTGCATCGACGTTTCAAATTCCATGAATGCCGAAGATATTGCTCCAAATCGTTTAGAACGTTCAAAACAAGCGATATACAATATCATCAACAAACTTAACGGCGACAGAATCGGGATAATTGTCTTTGCAGGAAACGCTTACGTTCAATTGCCCATCACTACAGATTACGCCGCTGCGAAAATGTTCCTTTCTACCATAAACACCAACATGATTCCATCACAGGGAACTGAGATTGGAGCAGCCATCAACTTAGCAGCGAAATCGTTCGGCAACGACGAACACAGCAAGGCAATAATAATAATTTCCGATGGTGAAGACCACGAAAATGGCGATGCTATAAAAGCAGCACAAGAGGCTATCAAATTGGGAATCAAGATATACACTATCGGCATGGGACTCGAAGAAGGAGCTCCTATCCCACTCTACAACCAATACGGCAAACAGGTAGGCTACAAAAAAGACAGAAGTGGGAATGTTGTCATAACAAAATTAGACGATAATATGTTACGTCAAATAGCCGAAATCGGCGACGGCATCTACAGAAGAGCCAGCAATTCAAACGTCGGTTTAGACGATATTTTCGAAGAAATAAACAGCAGCAACAAAACAGAAATTGAATCAAAAATGTTTACCGATTATGAAGATCAGTTTCAATGGTTTATAGGAGCTGCCATAATATTGTTGATAATAGAAATTTTAACCTCGTCAGGCAAAAAAGACTGGGAAAACAAATTCAATTTTTTTGAACCTAAAGATGAAAACGAACAATAAAAATATCTGCTTAAGCATAATCTTCATGATGATCTGCCTGGTAACAAATGCACAGACAGACAAGGGATTTATTCGTCACGGGAACAAAGAGTTTAAAAACGGCAACTACTCAGAAGCTGAGGTAAACTACAGAAAATCATTAGACAAAGAATACAATCCCAAAGCCCAATTCAATTTAGGCGATGCTTTGTATGAACAGAAAAACTATGAAGAAGCCGAGAAGAACTTCTCTGAAGTTGCAGAACGTAATATCTCGAAAGAATTGGAATCTGACGCCTATTATAACCTCGGCAACACATACATGTCGCAGGAAAAATATGCAGAAGCGTTCGATGCTTACAAAAGATCTTTAAAGACAAATCCAGAAAACGAAGACGCAAGATACAATTTAGAATATGCTCGCTGGAAAATGATCAAGCAACAGCAAGAACAGCAACAGCAACAAAATCAAGACAATCAACAAGAACAACAGCAACAACAGCAACAAGAACAACAAGAACAACAAGAACAACAAGAACAACAGCAAAATCAAGATAATCAGCAAAATCAAGATAATCAGCAAAGTC
>JAZOCI010000089.1:0-16211 GCA_045596465.1 Bacteroidales bacterium
ATTCTGATTGTGAGTGAGCCGAAGCTGAATACATGTTTGTTGGAGTAAATATAGGCATTCGATCCCAAGTAGCTGAGTCTGCTGGTTTGTAATTTACAAAAATACTTCTGTAGTAATATTGATTACCATATTCATCATAATATAGCTCATCACGGTTTACGTCTGGAGCTGAGTAAGCTATTGCTAAGTTACCAGCTGGGTCGACAGCGATAGCTGGATAAGCTGAAACACCAAATGACAACAAATAATCGCCAGCTGAACCTTCTGAACCTGTGTATTGTTTTTGTGAATCAAAGTAACCTTCTTCTGGATGTGGAGGTGTTAATGCACAGAAGTTTGTGAAGTCTAATGAAATATTACCTGGATTATCTACAGATGGCCACCATAATCTCAAAGCGTTTCTAAGATCATCGTCTTGTGGTGAACGGAGCGCTGTCTCGTATGTGCTGTTCCAGTAAGCTATACCGTCTGTTTGCAAACCCCAGTATAATGAATAAGAAGCACCTGGTTTCAAATCATACATGCCAACACCAAGAGCTACGTGAGCTACGCCATCGTTACCTATTGCTACTGAAGCGTGTGTTGGACCATAGAGTTGTTCGTATAAGAAATCTTCATTTGATTCATCAAACCATTCATCTTTTATATAAACTACAGGGCATTCCCATATCATTCTGCTTTCCCATGTAAGACCAGCATCGTGAGATATATAAATCATAACATGTTCTGAGAAACCAGCGCAGTAGAGAACAGCAATTCTGTCACCATTAGTTGAAACTACATAATCATCAGCTGCGTAGAAGTTGATATGTAAGCTATCCATTTCGAGTGGTGAGAATTTGATATCCCAGTTTTGGAGGTCAGCTGTGCGGAGGTAATAAGCAGCTACGTTTGTATCGCCTGATGCGTTAGCGAAGATGTGAACAACGTCATTGTTTTCACCTGTTGTAACGATTCTTGGCCATGCCAAAACATTGCCTTCACCTTTAACAACTTCGTCAATGTTTTCTGGATTAGGAATAGCGTAAGGACCGTCCCATACACCTTCACCTGCTTTTTCTCTGATGTAATAAGCGAGACCGCTCACATGTCCGTGGTTCACCAAAATTTCACCTTCAGCGCCGTAAGGAGCGATTGTTGGCCAACCTGTACGTAAGTCAGCGCCTGTAGCATTGGCTTCTTCACGTACCTGAGGAATGTCGTTGGAAGCATTGATATCACCTTCCTTATAGAAGTTATATCCAGTTCCACGATCTAAGAAGTTACCATATTCATCTAAAGACATTGTCGCCACAACGCCGACAGAACCGTCGTTCAACTGATACATACGGTTGCCGAGATAGCGGTTAGATTGAAGGTCGTAAGTGGTGTAAAAAGCTTCACTTTCTACGTAATTACGTACATTTGCCTTTGCTGAGGATTGTTGTTTAAGTTGTGTTTCCGCAACTTTAAAATTTTTCACTTCTGCACTTGGTATTGCCTTAAGCACCTGATTCTGTGCAAATACATTAAGTCCCATCAAGAGACTTAAAATAAAAGTACTAAACTTTTTCATGACTTTAATTTTTAATTATATTTTAACAAATTTTCTCTTTAATCAAAAAATCTCAAAGTAGCGGATAATTATAAAAAAGAACTTTATAGTACAAAGAACTATCAGTATAACAATAAATTAGTATGTTTACAAGATAGGGAATGGTTTTAGTTTATTTGAGTCAGTATATAAATTAAGGTGTGACGCTTCCCTATCGCCTTTTAAGGTATCGCCAAACACCTAATCACCAAATACGGAAGCCCACACCGAAGCCGGCGAGCATTCGCGATGATTTACACTCAGGTGATTACAAAAATTGGCGATTTCTAAAAGACCATGTAAATAGCAAACACTACTTTAAAATATGTAAAAAAATAGATATCTGTTTCTTAGTTATTATGATTTTAAATTCTACAATATGTGTTTTTACTTCTATGCAAAAGTATGATTATTTTTCAATTATTTATATAAATTTCAAACTTTTTTAAAAATAATTTAGAACCTCCAAACTTCCTCTAAGTCAATGTCCCAATTGGCTTTAACATCGAAGACATCTTTATGGAAATAGATTGCTTCTGGAAGCTGTTTTTTAGCGAAATCACCTGGCGACCAACGCCCGTTACCGTCACGGTCCAAAATAGCTTTCAGCTTATATTTCTTAGGAGATAGATATTTAAAATCTACTTTAGATGTCTTCGTAATTATCTGTCTCCTAACGAGTTTATCTCTTTCATCTAAAAGTTCGACAATGACTTGTGCTACGTCATCAGGTTTCTCTACCGTCACGAAGATATTTCCATATTGAGAGAGAGCTGGCACCTTAAACATAATTTCCGTAGTGTCGTTAGTCAAGCCTTTGAAGCTATAAAAAACAGAATCAGGAATGATTATTTTATATGATTTCTCTGGTTCGAAAGTCTTGTCGAGTTTATATTTCAACCCAAAAGTATCGACTTTTTCAAAATGCAAGTCATTGATAATAGTATCTTTACCTGTTATATACCAAGACGTATCGCGTAACATGACATCGGTGACAGGCTCTTTGAAAGAAAGAATCAGATTCTGTTCAGGAGCCAACTTACCGCCACTGACATTAGTCGCGACATTCAGATATTTCACTTTCGCTTCCTCATCTTTTTTATTTCTTTTGTTTGTCGTCTTACGAACCTTGAGGCTCATCGCGGAAGTATCATTGATTAATGTATCGTAATTGATTGCCAACGACAAGCTATCCTTATTAGGAGTAAAATACCAAGTTATTGTATCGTAATTCATTGAATGTGTTGGATATACCGCGAAAGAATCTGGCAATTCCTCGAGTATCTCAATCTTAACGTCTTTAGCGGGATAACGAAATACGAATCGCAGCACGCCCTCTTCAGGCACCTCTTTCTTCAACAATCTCTGGACAGAATCCTCTTCAAGAAACGAATATAGAGTATAAGTCGTAATCGTATCTTCAACAATCGAATCATTGTTAATTGGAAATTGGAAATTGTCAATTGGACAAACGAGACTATCTATGAAAGCGATGTCTTCGTTCGGCAAATCGAATTTGAGGTTAGAGTTGCCGTCTTTCAGGGCGAAAAGCAGATAAGAGTCATCTTTCAGACCCGAGAATTTGAAGTTACCGTCTTTATCGGTTTTAGTAATGTAATAAGGTTTTGAGAGATACGGTAGCGAGTCTAATTTAACTGTATCATTATCATTAGCATAAAGCATCACGAAGAAATCAGCTGAAGGTTTATGATCGATAGCTTGAAGCACTTTTCCTTCCAAGGTCAGAGTGTCGATATTTTCGCCTGTGGAGAATACGAAAGAATAATCTTTGAAGACATTACCTTCGTGAAGATCTTTTATAGCCTCGCCGAAGTTCATAGAATAAGTCGTTTCTGGTTTCAGAGGCTCTTTAAATTTAATTATCAACGACTTAGCACTAAGTTTATATTCAGGATTTTTATCGAGAGGAGGAGAAATCAAGATATTCTTATTCGGATTATTAAGAGTGACATATTCATCGAAGGTGATATGTATTTCTTTTTCCGAGAACTTAGTCGATTGATTTTGAGGCGTTGAATGTAACACTATTGGAGGCACTGTATCTTTATCACCACCTGTTGGAGAGACCACATTAGCACAGCGCAAGAAGCTCAGCATCATGACAAATGCGAGACAGTGAAATAAATATGATGACGATTTCTTCATAATGCAAAGATAAAAAAAGTCTACGGTCTACGGTCTACGGTCTACGGATTTTTTTAAGTCACCGAGTAGAGACGTTTCAACGATACCGATAAAAATTAACAATATATCGTTGAAGCGTCTTTTTTAGTTATGGAGTTATGGAGTGATGGAGTGATGGAGTGATGGAGTGATGAAGTGATGAAGTTATGTAGAGACGTGACACATTACACCTGCAAAATGAAAGAGATGTAATTGGTGCGTCTCATCAATGAGGAATGAGGATTTTTTGATGTTCTGAGTCTCATTATTTTCTCGGATTTTCAGATTTTTCAGATTTTCAGTTTCTCAAAAGTAAATCCTTTTTCTGAATAATATTGAAGCACTTTCTTCAAGGTCGGTATCATGTTATTTTCTGCTTTTTCGCTGTCGTGAAAGACAATGATGCTACCATCGGAAGTGTTTTCAATTACATTCTTAAGGCAATCATCTGGTTTAAGGTTTTTATCCCAGTCGTAAGATATAACGCTCCAAGCTATGAGTTTGTAATGATTTTTTAACTTTTTAATCTGAGAAGATTTAATCTTACCGTAAGGCGGACGTAAAAGGTTCATACGTCGCGTCGACTTTACGAAGGAATTAATTATCTCATCGGTTTTATTGACAGAGTCTATATAATCGGAAGTCTTTGTCTTCCAGCCTTTATTGTGATTATAAGTATGATTTCCAACCGAATGACCTTCTGCCAATATTCTCTC
Source organism: Bacteroidales bacterium (assembly GCA_045596465.1). Taxonomy (GTDB): domain Bacteria; phylum Bacteroidota; class Bacteroidia; order Bacteroidales; family F082; genus Limimorpha. The sequence goes on from JAZOCI010000089.1 coordinate 4,474, forward strand.
GAAGACATCTTTGTTAGCTTCGATATTTTTTCCTATACAGAAGAAAGTCGCCTTAGCGTTAAATTTTTTTAACAAATCAAGTACGCGAGGTGTTATATCATGATGCGGACCATCGTCGAAAGTAAGATACAATTTCTTCTCTCCTTCTGGCATTTTCCAAAGAAGCGAAGGATAGAACAATCTTATTATTGAAGGAGTTGTAAAGAAACGCATAACTGTTTTCAGCCCATCAACTTGTTGACTCGTAGTCTCGTTGACTTATAGACTTTTTTAAGGTAGTACCCCCACCGGGAATCGAACCCAGATTTAAAGTTTAGGAAACTTTCGTTCTATCCGTTGAACTATAGGGGCGTTTCAATGAACAATGAACAATGAACAATGAACAATGAACTAAGAACTAAGAACAATGAACAATTTATAATTTATAATTTATAATTTATAATGAACTTTAGCCCTTTGCCTTTAATCTTTCGACTAAATTTCGTTTTGCAAAAATAATATTTTTTTTCGATAATTTATTTTTCATTTTGCATTTATTATTTTGCCAAAATAATTACCTTTGTGCGATTTTTATAAAACAATATAAGAAATTATCATAAGATGAAAGTCTTTAATTTTATCGTTGATATTCAACGTTTTGTAGAAGAGAAACATAACTCAGGTCTTAAAATTGGTTTCGTTCCTACTATGGGAGCGCTTCACGAAGGTCATATTTCCTTGATAAATCGTGCTAAAAAAGATAACGACATCGTGGTTTGTAGCGTATTTGTAAACCCAATTCAATTCAACAATCCTACGGATTTGGAGAAATATCCTCGCACTCCAGAGAAAGACATCGCGAAACTTGAACAGGCTGGCTGCGATGCTGTCTTCATGCCTACTGCAGAAGAGATGTATCCTAACAAAGTAGAAGATCATTACGACTTCGGCGATATAGAACACGTTATGGAAGGTGCTTGCCGTCCTGGACATTTCAACGGCGTCGCGATAGTTGTCCGCAAACTCTTCGAAATCGTCAATCCCGACAGAGCTTATTTCGGTGAGAAAGACTTTCAACAACTCGCAATAATTAAGAAAATGGTGCAAAATCTCAATATGAATCTTGAGATAGTACCATGCCCTATAATAAGAGAAAACGACGGACTCGCCATGAGCTCGCGTAACGTACGACTCAACGAGTCAGAACGCGCCATAGCTCCTAAAATCTTCGCTACATTAAACGACAGCATCACAAAAAAAGATGTCATGTCGCCTGCCGAGATGAAAAATTACGCATTAAAGAAATATGCAGAAATCAAGGAGTTTGAAGTAGAATATGTTGAAATCACCGATGAGACAAACCTTAAATCATTAGAAAACTGGAACGAATGCGAACACGCACGTATCTTCGTAGCTCTTCAACTTGGCCCAGTCCGCTTAATTGATAACGTTAGAATTTTTTAATATGAATATCGAAGTACTAAAATCTAAAATCCACCGCGCTACCGTAACTCAAGCTGACCTTAATTATATCGGCAGCATCACTATCGACGAAGATTTGTTAGACGCAGCTAATATCATTGAAAACGAACGCGTTGACATCTATAACATCACCAACGGCGAACGTCTATGTACCTACGCCATCAAAGGAGAACGCGGCTCTGGTGTCATCGGAATCAACGGCGCAGCAGCTCATAAGGTAAACGTCGGCGACTTGGTCATCATCGTTTCTTACTGCTCAATGGATTTCGAAGAAGCCAAGAAACACAAGCCTTCTATCGTATTCCCTGATAAAAACAATAAAATCTGAAACATTGAATAAGAAAATCTCCAATAGCCTAACGTACATTTTTTTCCTATCATTAGGAGTTCTCCTTCTTTGGCTTTGCTTCAGAAAGATTGAGTTCTCACAGGTGTTAGATTACGTCAAAACAGCAAAATATTCCTGGATGCTCATCAGCCTCGTCTGCTTAGGAATTTCATTATTCTTCAGAGCCTTACGATGGAACATCTTGATAGAGTCATTAGGATATAAGACGAGAGTCTCAACGACTTACGAATCGGTCTTGATAGCATATTTCGCCAACACCGTATTTCCTCGTCTCGGCGAAGTAACACGTTGCGGAAGCCTTAGAAAAAAAGAAAATATCCCTTTCGACAAATCATTCGGAACCGTCGTCTCAGAACGCATCATCGACCTTGCAATACTTTTCGCAATGGCACTCTTAGTCATTCTGTTTCAATGGAATCTACTCGGAAGCCTCATCACATCATGGCTTAATCCTTTGATAGAGAAGCTGACAAATAACGTATTCTTAGGAATAATCGCCATTGTTGCAACAGCAGCATTTTTCTTTACTATCGTATTCATTTTCAAGAGAAACAAAGATAAGATTTCACAGAACAAATTGTATAAGAAAATCGCTTCCTTATGGAACGGCTTTGTCGATGGCATGAAGTCGATTTTCAAAATGGAGAAGAAAGGTTTGTTTATCGTCTATACAATCTTAATCTGGGGATTTTACGTCGTAATGACTTGGTTACCATTCTATATGCTTCCTGAAACATCGCATCTCGGCTTGACAGAAGCAGTCACTTTGTTAGGGCTCGCAACCTTAGGCGTCGTAGCTCCAGTTCCAGGCGGAATGGGCGTATATCATTTCATAGGTATATTGTTGCTCAATGGTTTCTACGGAATATCAGAGTCGGCGGCAGTATCGTTCGTAACGATAAATCACACAAGTCAGATGATATTTTATTTGGTGACAGGAGTCATCGCTTACGTCATTATGTTCTTTGTTGACAGACGTTTACCTATTAATGACTAAAGACTAAAGACTAAAGGCTAAAGACTAATGACTAAAGACTAATGACTAAAGACTAAAGATTAAAGGGAATAGGAATTTATAATATGAAACATTTAGAAAAGATTTACGATAAGATATTAGATGATAATTCTCTTGAAGAGAGGTTAAAGTTATGGCGTAAAGAAGGAAAAACTATCGTCTTTTCTAATGGATGTTTCGACATCTTGCATCGTGGCCATGTGGAATATTTATCTAAAGCCGCCGATTTGGGCGATGTTCTCTTAATTGGCTTAAACACAGATGCTTCAGTAAGAAGATTAAAAGGTTTGTCGCGACCGATTAATGATGGAAAGGCTCGCGCTGTGGTTTTAGCGGCTTTGGAATTCGTTGATGCTGTAGTGTTTTTCGAAGAAGATACGCCTTACGATTTGATAAAATTCGTTCAGCCTGACGTACTTGTCAAAGGCAATGATTACAAAGTGGAAGACATCGTCGGCTACGACATCGTTATTAATAAAGGTGGGAAAGTAGAGACTATAGAATTAGTCGAAGGATTTTCGACGACAAATGTCATCTCAAGACTTTGATTTATTGGTTTTTAACGGCTTCCACACTCGACCTTGATATATTAATCGGTAAGGATTGACCGACGCTTTCAATGTCGATTATTATTCTGTGTTTTCCTTTTATCTTTACGAACCTTCCCACAAGGTCTTTCATCTGTCCTGATTTTATTCTCACCAATTCGCCTTCTTTAAAGTCGTCGTAATTGATGTCATCATGCAAATCGCTGTCGTTAACGTATTGTCTTATAGCGACAATTTGATTTTCAGGAACGGGAACAGGCCGATTTTCAAAGTTTATAAATTTTACCACGCCTGGCACTTGCAAGACCTTGTAATAATCTGTCAAGTCAATATGTACAAAAAGATAAGAGCGAAACAACGGCTCCTCGACTTTTTTCTTGCGATCGCTCCATTGTTTCACTCTTGTTATTAAAGGTAAAAATGATTCGACATCTATGTCTTCAAGCAGTTTGTGAACTTTTTTCTCACTTCTCGATTTGGCATAGATTGCGAACCATTTTTTATTATCCTTTTTATTGGTCATGAAAATCAATTATTTTCTACGTTTTTTCTTGCCATCGCTATGCTCTTCGTCGTAATAACCGCCATAACGGTAGCCATATCTGTTTCCATTTCCATAACCATAGCCGTAACCATAACCATAGCCACCGTATCCGTAGCTATAACGATAGCCGTAAATACCTTGATAGTTAATGCCGTTGACAACGAGGCTAATTCTGTATTTACGTTCTTCCAAGTCTTTGATAACAGCTTCGAAAGCTTTCTTATTGGAAACATCTTGGCGGACGACATAAACTGCGGTATCTACATGTTTCATAAGCAACAAAGCATCTGTTACCAACAAGAGAGGTGGCGTGTCGATGATGATATAATCGTAAATTTCCTTAAGTTCTTTAAAAAATTGCGAGCAACGATCTGAGGCTATCAACTCGGCTGGATTTGGAGGCACAGGACCTGCTGTTATGACATCTAAAGTCGGGAGTTTGCCTGAAGGTTGAATGATTTCATTTATCGAAGCCTTATTAGACAAGTATGAGCTGACGCCCAATTTATTAGAGAGTCCGAATTCTTGATAGATACGAGGTTTACGAAGGTCCATACCTACCAGAACTGTCTTCTTGCCATACATCGCATAAATCGAAGCCATATTGATGGAGATATATGTCTTGCCGATACCGACAGAGTCGGAGATGACAGAGAAGATACATTGTTCCTTACCTTGTACGATGTATTCTATATTCGTCCTTATAGATCTAAATGCCTCTGAGACAGGAGATTTCGGCGAATCTATCACAAAAGTCTGACTTGAATTGAAATCTTTAGGGCTGATAAATGGGATCTGTCCGATGATAGGTAATTTTGTGATTTTTTCTATATCCTTCTTCTCAAGAATCTTAGTGTTAAGTATTTCTTTGAGGAAGATAAACAGAGCTGGGAGACCTAATCCAAGCAATACACATAACATATATACTGTTGTAGATCGTGGTGCTATAACTCTAACTGCTGAGATACGAGCAGGGTCGATAATATTGTTATCAGGGCTATTACTTGCCATAACAATTTGAGCTTCAGCACGTTTTTGCATCAAGAACTTATATAAGTCATCGTTCAAAGCAAATTTACGTTCATAACCTAAATATTGACGTTGCGTGACTGGAAGTTGTTTGATCTTCTTCTCATACTCAGCAATTTGTTTATCTATCTCATTGATAGTCACATTGGTATTGTTAATCATATTCTCAATGTTTTCTATCAGTTGCTTTTTGGTTTGAGTTATCTGCTCATCTATTGAAACGATAGCCGGATTCTTTTCTTTTGAAACGACCAACAATTTAGATTTCTCCGACGACAATTCCACCAATTCCACCACAAGTCTGTTGAGCATAGGATCTTGGATTCCCATCGCACTTGGAACAACTAACTTATTGATATCATCAATGTTACGTTTGATATAATTCTGAAGGTTCTGATAATATTTAATACTTAATTCGAGTTCTGCCTTACGACTTTCAATATTTTTAAGATTTGCAAATATCGACTGTGATTGTGCGCTAAGATCCATAAAAGCATTACCTTCCTGGAATGATTGGAGATCTAATTCTGCTTTGCTCAAAGAGTCCTGTATGCCAATCAATTGCTCATCGATAAACAAAACTGTATTTTCAGAAACAATATTCTTTTGTTCAAGATTTCTTTCGAGATATTCTTCCAACAATTGATTGAGATAATCTGTAATCTTATGAGGATTATATCCTTGCAAGGTCAATCTTATGATAGACGACTCTTTTGATAGTTGGCCGATGGTAAGTCCCGACATTTCTCCTGCCAACGAAAGTTTGCTGTTGACAACGAAACTGAGTTTTGTCTCTTTATATGATTCCGGATTATAGTTTCCATTCAATATTACACGAAACTTATTGTATCCGTTATTAACCATTTCTCCTAATTGATAAACGTGTTCTGTCTCTGGAATGTTAACATAACCGACATTTTCGTTCTTGGTATAGCTATAAACCGCACACCCCTGCTCCATCGTTTTCAAACTATATCGATTATTGTCGATAAAGTTTATCATATATTTAATGCCGACGGTCTGCACTGTATCGTAATCCAATTCTACAAGGAAAGGAGTTTTCGTGTACAGTTCTGATGTCGACACTCTTCCTGTGTTAAAATAAGAAACATTGAAGAATTCGAGTTCATTCAAAGTTCTCTCTTTCATCGTGAAAGACTGCAGAATCCCGATCTCGTTAGAGATGTTATTGCTACTCTTAAATGTCAAGCCCGTCATCATTGAAGTCGGGTCTAAAGTCATTTTATCTTCTTTGATGTACAAAGAGGCCGACACTTGATACACCTTAGGTGTGTACCTGTTATATGTATAAGCGACAGCTAAAGCAATTAAGAATCCTGCAAGGAAAAGATACCAGTAACTGATAACTTTTACGATAATTCCTTTAAGATCAATAGTTTCTTCTTCTTGGTAAATTGGTTTATTATTTTCAAAATTATCCATGATTTATAGCTATTTATATTATTTTGCAAAATACATTGTTCCGAATGTCAAACATGTTATCACGAGAGAAATTGCCGAGAATATCGTTCCGTAAGGAACTGCGGTGAATCCGTATTGTTTCATCTTGAGAGGCTCGACATAAATGATGTCGTTTGGTTTCAGGTAGTAATGCGGCGATGACAAAACATCTGCATCGTTTAGGTTTATTCTCACTATCTGAGAGCCTTCTGGTGTTTGGTGTATGATTTTTATCTTCGATTTGTTGGCGTAATCTGTTGCGTTTCCAGCTAATGCCATCGCTTGGAAAATATTTATATCAGATTGATACACTTGATATTGACCGGGTTTATTGACTTCTCCCAATATTGTCAGGTTAAACAAACCAAGTTTAACATACACTGTCGTTTCTCTCATATATTCGTTCATCAACGTCTGAACCTTAGTCTGTATATCAGCCACTACTTCATCTTTAACTTGAACTTTCCCCACTATCGGTAATTCTATAAATCCCTGCTCATCAACATTATATCCATTCAGATACAAATTAGAGTTACCGCTCGAACTGCCACTACTTGAAGACATACCAACTTCTGTAGAATTAAAATAAGCAGCAAATCTCTCATCAAGGCTCCTGATTTTTATGTAAAGAATATCTCCAGGCTGCACCTTGTAGTCAAAATGGCGCTCGTTTTCATATTCTATAGAAGTAAATGTACTGTCGTTTAACATCGTTTCATTCTGAAGATACAAGATCTTTTTCTGTGAAACACATGATGTTAAAGTCATAGCTATCAATAATGACATGCCACATAATAAGGAAATGATTCTTTTCATATTTTAAAATTTGTTTACTTAGAATTCAAACATTTTAAAGTCACACTCTTTATTCCATATAAAGGATCTTTCGGATATTTGTTCTCCATTTTAAAGCTATAAGTCCCGTCATCACTAAATGTCATCTCACTGATTATAGGCAACTTAAAGACATAACATCCATCTTCTCCCCTATCAGCTTTCCAATTGCCATCTTTATCTTTGAGCATAAATTTATAATCCTTCGAACGAGATCCGTTGCTATCTGGATTCTTTATCGTCAAATTAATTAACAAAGGGCAATCATCTTGATGTATCTCATAAGGATTCGGATAACTCTCATTTACCACAACTTCCACCACAACATCATAGTTCTCTGGAGCATTATTTACGTCAAAAGTCCCTTCCAAATATTCAAAGCGTCCCCATTCTTCATTCTGGAACTTCTTTGAAATCACTACGTTATCCTGTTTCAAAGAACAAGAACAAAACACTAATGACGATAATAACAAAATACATGAAACTATGCGCATGATACAATCTTTTACAATCTGCGAATATAAAACTTTTTTCTTTTCCTTTTGCATGCAAATGAATGATTTTTTATAATTTTGTTATCTCAATTTTTGGTAAACTTTAGGACTTATTTCATGATCATAAAAAGAGTTAATTATTCGTCAAGGAAATATGTGATAATGGCTATTTTTGCCATCGTCGTCATAGTTCTTTTGGTAAAGCTTTTTATGATACAGGTAGTTGATCAGTCATATAAACGTTCTTCCGACAACAACACCTTACGCTATATCACCAGGTATCCAGCTCGAGGTAAGATCTACGATAGGAATGGTAACCTCTTGGTTTATAATGAAGCTATCTATGATTTGATGGTGATACCACGTCAGGTTAAAAACCTCGACACTCTTGCTTTTTGCTCAAGTTTAAATATCACTACCGATTTTTTCAACGAGAGGATGTCGAAAGCAAGACGTTATTCTTCGTTCAGTCCTTCCGTCTTCATGGCTCAGATAACGAAGGAAGAATACGGGACGATAGCCGAAAAACTTCATCAATTCCCGGGATTTTATTTCCAGACGCGTTCCGTAAGAAACTATCCTTATCCTATTGCAGCTCACACACTTGGAAATATCGGCGAAGTCGATAAGAAAGATTTGGAAAAAGAGTCTTATTACAAATCCGGCGACTATATCGGGAAGTCGGGCATAGAATCATTTTACGAAAAAGAACTACGCGGAGAGAAAGGCTTGAAAATCATAGTCGTCGACGTACATAATCGCGAGAAAGAGAGCTTCATGAACGGTCAGTTCGACACTCTTCCTGTGGTAGGGAAAGACATTCATCTCGGCCTCGATGCTGAGCTTCAACAATATGGAGAGGCTCTGTTGAAAAATAAAACCGGCTCTATCGTCGCCATCGAACCTTCGACAGGTCAGATACTTGCGTTGGTAACGAGCCCTTCCTACGATCCTAATGAACTCGTCGGAAGAGTGCGTGGCGAGAATTATCTGAAACTCCTCAACGACACTCTAAAGCCTCTCGTCAATCGTGCCACCAGTGGCATCTATCCTCCAGGCTCTACTTTCAAAATGGTCAACGGCTTGATTGTATTACAGAGCGGCGTCGTCAACAAAAACTCCACCTTCCCCTGCAACGGTCCCGAGAGTCAGCCTATAAGATGCACGCATCATCATAACAGTCCTGTGGCTCTCTACGAGGCTATAGAAAATTCGTGTAACCCTTATTTCTGGGAAACATTCCGCGAGATGTTCGCATCGCCGAGATTTGCTTCATCTAAAGAAGCTTACACTTATTGGTACGACTTGGTGACGAGTTTTGGCTTAGGCTCCACATTTAAGACGGATATTCCAGCAGAAGTGTCGGGTAACATACCTAAAAGCTCGTTCTACGACAGAATGTATCGCGGAATCTGGAATGCACTGACAATAAGGTCGTTAAGTATCGGTCAAGGTGAGATTTTGGTAACGCCTTTGCAACTTGCAAATATGGCAGTAGCTATTGGCAACGAAGGCTTTTATTATCCACCGCATCTCATCAAGTCGTTCAGCGATGGAACACCGATAGATTCCAATATGACAACAAAAAGAGTCATTAACATTGATAAACAACACTTTAAAGATGTGAAAGTCGGAATGTGCCGCGTATTTGAAGGCGAGAGCGGCACGGCGCGTTTCTCGAAGATCGACAACATACAAGTGGCAGGCAAGACTGGAACCGCCGAAAATCCTCATGGCGACGACCACTCGCTTTTCATGGGATTCGCTCCTGCCGAAAATCCTCAGATCGCCATCGCTGTGGTGGTCGAAAACGCAGGCTTCGGCTCACAATGGGCTGCTCCTATAGCAAGTCTTATGATAGAGAAATATTTACGCGGTTATATTAAAAATAAAAATAAAGAAAAACGGTTTATAGAATGAGGAATTAAAAATGAGGAATGAACCTAAATATAGAACTGTAGACTGTAGACCGTAGACTGATCATGACAACACGAAACAACATAATAGGAAAGATTGACTGGTGGCTTCTAATAATGTATTTCACATTATTAATAATCGGTATATCAACTATTTACGCAGCCGCTTTCAACGAAGACGCTCCAAGTCTTTTCGACATGTCGCAACATTATGGAAAGCAGCTTCTATTTGCTGGCGTGAGCATCTTTTTAGGTCTCGTTATCATGCTTATAGATGCTAAGTTTTTTAATGCTTTTGCATACGTAATATACGGATTATCAATAATATTGTTGTTATATGTCTTGGTCGCAGGCTCAACGATAGCAGGTTCTCGCTCATGGATACAGTTTGGTAGCTTCTCGTTTCAGCCTTCAGAATTCGCCAAATTCGGGACGGCTTTAGCTCTCGCTCATTACCTCGGCGACATCAATACCGATTTCTCTAAGTTAAAGACGCAAATGGTAGCTTACGCCATAGTGCTCTTTCCTATGATGCTCGTTTTGCTTCAAGGTGATGCAGGCTCAGCTCTCGTATTTCTTGTCTTCATACTCGTCTTCTATCGGGAAGGAATGTCTGGGAAAATATTGCTGATAGGATTAATTACTATAGTTTTATTTCTCATAACATTATATTTTTCAAAATGGTACGTCTTGATAGGATTGCTTGTCTTATTTGTCGTCATGATGTTTTTCATAGAAAGAAATAAGAAGAATATCTGGAAGTTAATCGCTGTTTTTTCTGTCGCGGCAGTAATGGTATTCTCCGTAGACTTCTTCTTCTATAAGGTCTTGAAACAGCATCAGAGAACTCGTATCAATATTATATTAGGTGTAGAAAAAGATATTTACGGCGTCGGCTATAATCTTCATCAGTCGAAGATCGCCATTGGCTCGGGTGGTTTCTTCGGTAAAGGCTATATGCAAGGAACGATGACAAAATATAACTTCGTCCCTGAACAGCATACCGACTTCATTTTCTGTACGATAGGAGAAGAGTTTGGTTTCGTAGGTTCTTTTGTCTTACTCTCGCTTTATCTATTTTTTCTCATTAGGATAATATGGCTCGCGGAACGACAACGCTCGCCTTTTAGCAGAATTTATGGTTACGCCATAGCCTCGATAATATTTTTCCATCTCTTTGTAAACATTGGAATGACAATAGGCTTGATGCCTGTCATCGGAATTCCTCTGCCATTCCTCAGCTACGGCGGATCAAGCCTATTGATGTTTAGCATGATGTTCTTCGTTTTCCTGAAACAAGACGCTAATAGGATGAATATTTTGTAATTCATAATACATAATGCACAATGCATAATTATGAATTAAGCATTATGAATTATGAATTAGCTTATATTCCCAACGAAATGCCAAGTCCTTTTGCGGTTCTGACTAAGTCGTGATCTTCAGTGACGAGATTCATCTTAGCGACAGCGTCTTTCAAAGGAACGGAGACGATGTTTGGATGACGATAAGCGACCATATTTCCATATTCCTGATTCAACACCATCTCGAATGCTTTGACGCCAAACTGAGCTGCGAGAACTCTGTCGTAAGCGATTGGCACACCGCCTCTCTGCAAGTGACCTAATGTGGTCTCACGCATGTCATGTTTGAAACCTGCTGCTTTCATCTGCTCGATGAACTTCTGTCCGATACCGCCAAGTTTCACGTTTTCATAACCTACTTCCTTGCTGACTTCAAACACCTGCTGTCCGTCTTTAGGCTTAGCGCCTTCTGAGATAACGACAACAGCGAATCCTCTGTCGTGATTGAAACGGCTTTCCAATCTTTCTTTTACCTTTTCGATGTCGTAAGGAAATTCTGGGAGGAGACACACCTCAGCTCCGCCAGCGACAGCTGCGTTCAAAGCAATCCATCCAGCGTCGCGACCCATCACTTCCAATACAAAAACGCGGTTGTGACTTGCTGCCGTCGTGACTAACTTATCTACGGCTTCAGTGGCTATCTCGACGGCAGTCTGATAACCGAAAGTGCTGTCGGTCATAGATAAGTCGTTGTCGATAGTCTTTGGAACTCCTATTATGTTA
>JAZOCI010000090.1:0-6885 GCA_045596465.1 Bacteroidales bacterium
AAAAATAAATTTGTATAACAATTAAAAACTTAAAGAAATGGCAGATTTAAAAGCTTTTGCAGAACAATTAGTAAACCTTACTGTTAAAGAGGTTAATGAACTTGCCGCTATATTGAAAGAAGAATACGGTATCGAACCAGCAGCAGCAGCAGCAGTAGTAGCAGCTCCAGCAGCAGGCGATGCAGCTCCAGCAGCAGAAGAAAAAACATCATTCGATGTTATCCTCAAATCAGCTGGCGCACAAAAATTAGCAGTTGTAAAACTCGTTAAAGAATTAACAAGCCTCGGTTTGAAAGAAGCTAAGGAATTGGTTGACGCAGCTCCTAAAGCTATCAAAGAAGGTGTTAGGAAAGAAGAAGCTAGGGCACTCGAAGCAGCTCTTAAAGAAGCTGGTGCAGAAGTTGAAGTTAAATAAGAATTTAATTTCTAATAGACACATTGGCATTAACCTTGACTCCATATTGGAGTTGAGGTTTGTGCCTATAGTCGTCTAAATTAAGTACTTAATACTTATTTTAACATCTTTCTTATAACACTTAAAACATAACACTTTGGCAGATAAATCATTAGATAGAATCAGTTTCGCGTCGATAAAAAGACCTTTCGACTATCCTGATTTTTTGGATATACAATTGAAGTCATTCCACGACTTTTTCCAATTAGACACCAATCCTGATAATCGTAAGAATGAAGGTCTCTTCAAAGTTTTCCAAGAAAACTTCCCAATCACAGACGCAAGAAACAACTTTGTACTCGAATTTCTCGATTACTATATTGATGCACCTCAATACACTATCGCAGAGTGCATCGAAAGAGGTTTAAGTTATTGTGTGAGATTGAAGGCAAAACTTAAACTTTCATGTACAGATAACGAACACGAAGATTTTGAGACGAAAGTACAAGATGTTTACTTAGGACTCATCCCATATATGACTCCACAAGGTACATTTGTAATCAATGGCGCAGAACGCGTTGTTGTTTCTCAGTTACACCGTTCACCTGGCGTATTCTTCGGTTCAAGTTTGCACGCAAATGGTACGACATTATATTCTGCCCGTATCATTCCTTTCAAAGGCTCCTGGATGGAGTTCTCAACAGATATTAGCAACGTAATGTATGCTTATATCGACCGTAAAAAGAAATTACCTATTACAACATTGCTCCGCGCTATAGGTTACGAATCAGATAAAGATATTCTTGACATCTTCAATCTTTCTGAAGAAATAAAAGTGTCTAAGACAGCTCTTAAAAAAGTTCTTGGACGTAAGCTTTCTGCAAGAGTACTCCGTTCATGGTTCGAAGATTTCGTCAACGAAGAAACTGGCGAATGCGTTTCTATCGAACGTCACGAATCTATACTTGACCGTGGTACTGTGTTGGAATCTGAACATATAGACATCATCGTCAATTCTGGCATCAAGACAATCCTTCTCGATCGCGAAGACATCAACATTTCTGACTATTCTATAGTGTTCAACACTTTGCAAAAAGATCCTTCAAACTCAGAGAAGGAAGCTGTTGAATATATCTATAGACAACTTCGTAACGCAGAGCCACCAGATGAAGAAACAGCTCGTGGCATAATAGAGAAATTGTTCTTCTCAGACAAACGCTATGATTTAGGTGATGTCGGCCGTTATCGCATCAACCGTAAATTAGGTCTAGAAATTCCGGCTGATGTGAGAGTTCTCACCAAAGAGGATGTTATTGCTATTATTAAGTATTTGATAAACTTATCTAATAGTAAAGCGGAAGTCGATGACATCGACCACTTGAGCAACCGTCGTATCAGAACAGTCGGCGAACAGTTATACGCACAATTCGGCGTAGGTTTGGCTCGTATGGCACGTACAATTCGTGAAAGAATGAACGTGCGCGACAACGAAAACTTCACACCTACAGAACTTATCAACGCCAAGACTTTATCTTCAGTAATCAATTCATTCTTTGGAACAAACCAATTGTCCCAATTTATGGATCAGACAAACCCATTGTCGGAAGTTACGCACAAACGTCGTATTTCTGCATTGGGTCCTGGAGGTTTGTCGCGTGATCGTGCAGGTTTCGAGGTTCGTGACGTTCACTATACACACTACGGTCGTCTCTGTACAATCGAAACTCCAGAAGGTCCAAACATCGGTCTTATCTCATCACTTTGCGTATTCGCTAAAATCAATAACTTAGGTTTCATCGAAACACCTTATCGTAAAGTTGTTGATGGCGTGGTTGATTTTGAAAATCCACCAGTATATCTCACAGCTGAAGAAGAGGAAGAGAAGATTATTGCTCAAGCTGGTACAGCAATGGATGAAAACGGTAAGATAACAGAAGATATGATAAAGGTTCGTTATGTTGCCGATTATCCTATCGTTACACCGCAGGAAATAGACCTCATCGATGTCGCTCCAAACCAGATTTCATCTATAGCAGCATCATTGATTCCATTCCTTGAACACGACGATGCTAACCGTGCATTGATGGGTTCAAACATGATGCGTCAGGCCGTTCCTTTGATGAATCCAGAAGCTCCAATCGTTGGTACAGGTATCGAACGCTACGTTGCAAGAGATTCACGTACAATAGTTGAAGCAGAAGGCGAAGGTGAAGTCGTATTTGTCGATTCAACGAAGATCGTTATCAGATATGAAAGAACTGACAAAGAAAGACTCGTCAGCTTTGACGGCGATGAAAAGACATACAACTTAATAAAATACGCAAGAACTAACCAAAGCACAAGTATCAACCAGAAGCCTATCGTTAAGAAAGGTCAGAAAGTTACAAAAGGTCAGATTCTTACAGAAGGTTATGCTACACAAGGTGGTGACTTGGCTCTCGGACGTAACTTGATGGTTGCTTTCATGCCATGGAAAGGTTACAACTATGAGGATGCTATCGTTATTTCAGAGCGTATTGTTAGAGAAGATTTATTTACATCAATACATATAGAAGAATTTACTCTTGAAGTTCGCGATACAAAACGTGGCTTGGAAGAGTTGACAAACGATATCCCTAATGTCAGCGCAGAAGCTACAAAAGACTTGGACGAAAACGGTCTTATCAGAGTTGGTGCTGAAGTCACAGAAGGCGATATATTAATAGGTAAGATTACTCCTAAAGGTGAAACTGACCCAACTCCAGAAGAAAAATTGTTACGTGCAATCTTCGGAGACAAAGCTGGTGACGTTAAGAATGCCTCACTCAAGGCTGGCCCATCTATGAAGGGAGTAGTTATCGGAAAACGTTTGTTCTCACGCGTGATAAAAGATCGTAAGTCTAAAGCAAAAGATAAAGACATCATTGCTGAGATAGATCTCGAATGCCAACGCGAAATAGACGCCCTCAAAGAAATACTCGTCGAGAAATTGATGAGCCTCTTGGCAGGAAGAACATCTTTGGGCGTTCAAAATAATTTCAAAGAAGTAGTTTTACCAAAGAAGATCAAGTTCTCTCATAAAGCATTGTTGAACCTCGATTACATGACTATAAATCCATACAGATGGACAACTGATGCTGAAATAAATGAGTTGGTTGTTAAGACAATCAATAATTTCAATATGAGATGCAAAGAGATACTTGGTGTTTACAGTCGTAAGAAGAATGTCGCAAGTGTTGGCGACGAACTTCCAAACGGCATCGTACAGATGGCTAAGGTTTATGTTGCACAAAAACGTAAGCTCAACATTGGTGACAAGATGTCAGGTCGTCACGGTAACAAAGGTATCGTATCAAGAATCGTTCGCGATGAAGATATGCCGTTCTTGGCTGACGGAACACCAGTTGATATTGTATTGAATCCTCTTGGTGTGCCTTCACGTATGAACTTGGGACAGATCTACGAAACGGTATTAGGCTGGGCTGGTAAGAAACTCGGTGTCAAATTCGCAACACCTATCTTCGACGGCGCCTCATTAGATCAAATCAATGAATATATGAAAGAAGCTGGTCTTCCAGAAAACGGTAGCGTCCAACTTTATGACGGTGGAACAGGAAATCCTTTCGACCAGAAAGCAACAGTAGGTTATATCTACATGCTTAAGTTGCACCACATGGTTGATGATAAGATGCACGCCCGTTCAATAGGACCTTACTCATTGATTACACAACAACCGTTAGGCGGTAAAGCTCAGTTCGGTGGTCAGCGTTTCGGAGAAATGGAGGTCTGGGCTCTCGAAGCATTCGGAGCAAGTAACATCCTTCAAGAAATATTGACTGTTAAATCTGACGATGTCAACGGTAGAGCAAAAGCATATGAAGCTATCGTTAAGGGTGAAAGCATGCCTACACCGGGTATCCCAGAATCATTCAATGTTTTAATCCATGAATTACGTGGACTCGGACTTGAAATTACGTTTGAATAATAATGTTCTATAATATTAACCTAATATGGCTTTAAGTAAGAACACAATAAATAGCAATTTTTCCAAGATTACAGTTAGTCTTGCTTCACCAGAATCAATAGAGAAACGTTCGTTCGGTGAGGTTCTTAAACCAGAAACAATAAACTATCGTACCTACAAGCCGGAACGTGACGGTTTGTTCTGTGAAAGAATTTTCGGACCTGTAAAAGACTGGGAATGTCATTGCGGAAAATATAAACGTATTCGTTATAAAAACATCGTCTGCGACCGTTGCGGTGTGGAAATCACAGAGAAGAAAGTAAGACGTGAACGTACGGGTCATATCAAGTTGGTTGTTCCTGTAGCTCACATCTGGTACTTCCGTTCATTACCTAACAAAATAGGTGCATTGCTCGGTATGCAAACCAAAAAGTTGGATAGCATCATCTATTATGAACGCTATGTCGTAATCCAACCTGGTGTAAAAGAACAAGATGGTATCAACTACCTCGACTTCCTCACAGAAGAAGAATATCTTGATATAATGGAATCTCTTCCAATCGAGAACCAATATTTGCCGGAAGATGATCCAAATAAATTCATCGCTAAGATGGGAGCCGAAGCTGTTTATGACTTGTTGTCACGTTTAGACTTAGACAAGATGTCATACGAACTTCGCGACAGAGCAAGCAAGGAAAAAGCACAGCAACGTAAACAAGAAGCGTTGAAACGTCTTCAAGTTTTTGAATCATTCCGCGATGCTCAAAAACGTATCGAAAACCGTCCAGAATGGATGATCCTCAAGGTTATCCCTGTTATCCCACCAGAGTTGCGTCCATTGGTACCACTCGATGGCGGACGTTTCGCTACATCTGACTTGAACGATTTATATCGTCGTGTCATTATCCGTAACAACCGTCTTAAACGTCTTATCGAAATCAAGGCTCCAGACGTAATCATGCGTAATGAGAAACGTATGCTCCAAGAAGCTGTCGACCCATTATTGGATAACTCACGTAAATCAAGCGCAGTTAAGACTGATTCTAATCGTCCTCTTAAATCTTTGAGCGATAGCTTGAAAGGTAAACAAGGTCGTTTCCGTCAAAACTTGCTCGGTAAACGTGTCGACTACTCAGGTCGTTCTGTTATCGTTGTCGGTCCTGAACTCGATATGCACGAATGCGGTCTTCCAAAAGATATGGCGGCTGAACTCTACAAACCATTCATCATTCGTAAGATGATCGAACGCGGTATTGTAAAGACTGTCAAATCTGCAAAGAAAATCGTTGATCGTAAAGATCCTGTCGTTTGGGATATCCTCGAAAACGTATTGAAAGGTCACCCAATATTGTTGAACCGTGCTCCTACATTGCACCGTCTCGGTATCCAAGCTTTCCAACCTAAACTCGTTGAAGGTAAGGCTATCAGATTACACCCTCTCGTATGTACAGCTTTCAACGCTGACTTCGACGGTGACCAGATGGCTGTTCACTTGCCATTGGGTAACGCAGCGGTTCTCGAAGCTCAAATCTTGATGTTGGCTTCACATAACATCTTGAACCCTGCTAACGGTGCTCCAATCACAGTGCCTTCACAAGACATGGTTCTCGGTTTGTACTATATCACCAAACCTCGTAAGAGCACACCAGAACATCCTGTTAAAGGTGAAGGTAAATCTTTCTACTCATCAGAAGAAGTTATCATAGCTTATAACGAGAAGAAAGTTGATATGCACGCTATCATTTATGTTCGCGCTGACGTACGTAAAGATGACGGCACTATCGTAAATGAAAAGATAGAAACAACAGTAGGTCGCGTTCTCTTCAATGAGGTCGTTCCTAAAGAATTCGGTTTCATCAACAAATTGTTAAATAAGAAAGCTTTGCGTGATATCATCGGTACGATGGTAAAACTTCTCGGTACAGCCACAACAACTAAGTTCTTGGATGCTATCAAGAATATGGGTTATGAAATGGCGTTTAGAGGAGGTTTGTCATTCAACCTCGGCAACGTATTGGTTCCAACAGTGAAAGAAGAATTGATACAAGAAGCAAACGAAGAGGTTGCCGCTATCCGTGAAGAATATAATATGGGTTTCATCACTTCAAACGAACGTTACAACAAGATCATTGATATTTGGGGTCATGTTGTTACTAAGTTGACAGAAGAAGTTATGACTCTCCTTCCAAAAGATGACCAAGGCTTCAACCCTGTATATATGATGTTGGACTCTGGAGCTCGTGGTTCAAAAGAACAGATCCGTCAGCTTTGCGGTATGAGAGGTCTTATGGCAAAACCACAGAAATCTACAGCAGCAGGTGGCGCAGAAATCATCGAGAACCCGATCTTGTCTAACTTCAAAGAAGGTTTGTCAGTTCTTGAATACTTCATCTCAACGCACGGTGCTCGTAAGGGTCTTGCCGATACCGCTTTGAAGACAGCTGACGCTGGTTACTTGACACGTCGTCTCGTTGACGTAGCCCATGATGTCATTATCAATGAAAAAGACTGCGGTACTTTACGTGGTTTGACAATTAGCGCATTACGC
>JAZOCI010000091.1:0-2290 GCA_045596465.1 Bacteroidales bacterium
ATTAATAATAATGTGATAATAAAAAGCATGCAGAGGGAAGAAATGAGCATCGAGGAAAGTTTCCAGAGACTTACTAAAGTCTAAAGATGAAAGGCTAAAGATGAAAGTCTAAAGATGAAAGACTAAAGTCTAAAGATACAAACGTTTTTCCCTTTAGACATTAGACATTAGACTTTAGACTTTAGACATAATAAGAAATGATAAAAAATATAATTTTCGATTTTGGAGCGGTGCTCGTTGATTGGAATCCGCATTATCTTTTTGATTCATATTTTAATGATGAAGAAAAATGTAATTGGTTCATAGAGAACGTCTGTAATTCAGAATGGAACGCGCAGATGGATAAAGGAAAGCCTTTTGAAGTCGCGGTGAAAGAACGTATTGCTGAATTTCCGGAATATGAAGACGCGATAAAGTTGTATCATAAAGAATGGATGAAGACGATGGGAGAGGAGATTCCTGGAATGTATGACCTCATCAAGAATCTTAAGGAAAACGGATTTCCTGTCATTTACGGATTAACGAACTGGTCGGCGGAGACTTTCCCTCCGGTAAGAGAAAAATACAAGATCTTCTCTTTGATAGATCATATCGTTTGTTCTGGCGAAGAGAAACTTCTGAAACCTGATCCTAAGATTTATCAGATATTATTGGAACGTTATAACCTTAAAGCTGAAGAGTCTGTCTTTATCGACGATAATATCAATAATGTGAAAGGCGCAATCGAAATGGGAATGAAATCCATTAGATTTATCAATGCGGAACAATTACAAAAAGATTTGAATGAATTATTAAACAAATGATTTTATGAAAACAGTTGAAATTAAAAATTTTGAATTATATACCACAGGCGTCATCAGTATTGCTTGGACAGAAAAAGGAGAAGATATTTTCCTTAATGTAGATTTGGATCTGGCAGCATTGCTGAAGATGTTGAAGATAGAAGGGATTTCTTATGAGAAAGTACAACAAGTCTCAGAAAGTCAACAGCCTTTGAAATTCAAGAAAGTGACATTGTTACTCTTCCAAGACGATGATAAACCAGGTCAATATTACACTTCAGAATGTATGTTTGAAGATGACGAGATTGACATTTTCCATGCTGAGATAAAAGAATAAGATGTCGGAACAGAATAACAATCAGATCATAATCCCCGATCTCTCCGACTTCGCGGCTATAGATTTTGAATCGGCAAACGGAGACATCAGAAGTGCGTGTAGTGTAGGAATCGTTATCGTGCGTGACAGGGAGATTGTGGATAGTTACTATAGCCTGATAAAACCTGTCCCGAATCATTATTGCTATTGGAACACCAAAATTCATGGAATAAAACAGGAAGATACTGACGACGCGCCTCTTTTCCCTGAAGTGTGGCATGAAGCGTCAAAATACGTGAAGAATCTTCCTTTAGTCGCTCATAACAAAAGTTTCGACGAGCGATGCCTGAAAGCCTGCTTCGCTCATTATAATATGAAATATCCTAACTATCAGTTCTATTGTACTTATAGAACATCGGTGAAAGTGTTTCCCGACTTAGAAAATCATCAGCTTCATACAGTATCGGCACATTGCGGTTTCGACTTGACAAATCATCATCATGCTCTCGCCGACGCAGTAGCCTGCGCCCATATCGCGATGGAGATTTTCAGATAACAGAATTATATTTTTCATGATTTTTATTAACTATACTTGATAAAATCGTATTTTTGTAGAAATTGTTAAGTATAAATCATGAAAAAAATCCTTACCTTATTAATATGCTTCTTGGCATTATCAAGCTTCGCTCAGAAAGTCGAGCCAACATGGGAATCTTTAAACCAACGCGCTTATCCTCAGTGGTTTTCCGACGCTAAACTCGGAATCTTCATTCACTGGGGAGTGTATTCCGTTCCAGCTTTCGCCACTAACGAAGGCTACGCCGAATGGTATTACAGCGGCTTGATGAACGGCGACACGACTCGTATCAACTTCCAAAAAAGAAACTACGGCGAAGACTTTACATATCGTGACTTCGATAAAATGTTCAAGGCAGAATTTTTTAAGCCTTCAGATTGGACTGAATTATTTAAGAAAAGCGGTGCGAAGTACGTGCTCCTCGTCACTAAACATCACGACGGCTATTGCCTGTGGGATAGCGAATATTCTCCAGAATGGAATAGCGTTGTGGGCGGACCGAAGCGTGACATCGTGGGAGAACTCACCGATGCAGTGCGAGCCGAAGGTCTTAAAATGGGATTCTATTATTCGCTTCCTGAATGGACTAATCCGCTTCACAGATGGTATATCGAC
>JAZOCI010000092.1:0-23702 GCA_045596465.1 Bacteroidales bacterium
AGTCATCGCTAAATGGATCATGCGTCAACTTGCTTACGAATATGGTGTGACTTTGACATTCGCTCCTAAGATCACTGTCGGCAAGGCTGGTTCTGGTATGCACGTACACTGCAAATTCACTAAAGACGGTAAGTCAGTCATGATTGAAAACGGTGAATTGACAGACATTTGCAAGAAAGCTATCGCTGGTTACATGATGGCAGGCACTTCACTTCCTGCATTCGGCAATCCTAACCCATTGGCATTCTTACGTCTCGTTCCTCACCAAGAAGCTCCTACTTCATTGTGCTGGTCATTCTCAAACAGAAGCGCGTTGGTCAGAGTTCCTCTCGGATGGATCAACAACGGCAAAGATATGCTCGCTAACTGCAACCCACTCGAAACACCTTCAACAAAAGATTTCAGCGATAAACAGACATTCGAATGGCGCGCCTCAGACGCAAGTGCAGATGTATATCTCCTCATGGCAGCATTATGCGCAGCAGCACGCTACGGCTTAGAATCACCAGAAGCTCTTGAAGTAGCTGAAAGAACATACGTCGGTCTCGGCGTCAACATCCACGACGACAAGAACAAATCAGTTCAAGACGCTCTCGAACAACTTCCAGACTCATGCTACAGAGCAGCAGAAGAACTCGAAAAAGACCGCGAGATATATACTTCAAAAGGCGTATTCTCAGACAATATCGTCGATTATATGATTAAATATCTCAAGAACTTCAACGACGCTAATCTCCGCGCAGAACTCGGCAACGACACTGAAAAAATCATGAAAGTCGTTAACGACAACATCCACGTAGGATAATTATTTGTCATCCTCATAAAAAAGAAAGCTGCCTCGAATCGGGGCAGATTTATTTTTTATGAGGAATATATTTATACTATATTCTGTATATCATCAATCACCTAATGTCGCTACCATAACAGCCTTGATGGTGTGCATTCTGTTTTCAGCTTCGTCGAAAACGATAGAATTTTCTGATTCGAAAACTTCTTCTGTTACTTCGATGCCATCAAGACCGAATTGTTTGTGAACGTCGCGACCGACTTGTGTTTCTAAGTTGTGATAAGCTGGCAAGCAGTGCATGAACTTACATTTTGGATTGCCAGTCATCTTCATCATTTCAGCGTTGACTTGATAAGGTTTCAACATGCTGATACGTTGAGCCCATACTTCTGCTGGTTCGCCCATTGATACCCAAACGTCGGTGTAGATGAAGTCGCAACCTTTAACGCCTTCTTCAACCTTGTCAGTAACTGTAACAGTAGCGCCTGTTTCTTTAGCTATTTCTTTACATGTTGCTACGAGTTCTGCGTCTGGTTGTAATTCTTTTGGAGCTACGATTCTTACGTCCATACCCATTTTAGCGCCACCAACCATCAAAGAGTTACCCATGTTGAAACGAGCGTCGCCAACGTAAGCGAAAGTAACTTTGTTCAAAGGTTTGTCGGTGTGTTCTGACATTGTCAAGAAGTCAGCGAGGATTTGTGTTGGGTGGAATTCGTTTGTCAAGCCGTTCCATACTGGTACGCCAGCGTATTTAGCTAATTCTTCGACTGTTGCTTGGTCGAAGCCACGATATTCGATACCGTCGTACATGCGACCGAGAACGCGTGCTGTATCTTTCATTGATTCTTTAACGCCGATTTGTGAACCTGAAGGTCCTAAGTATGTTGCATGAGCGCCTTGGTCGTAAGCAGCAACTTCAAAAGCACAGCGTGTACGTGTTGAAGTCTTTTCAAATATCAAGGCGATATTTTTGCCTTTTAATCTTTGTTGTTCTGTGCCAGCATATTTAGCGCGTTTGAGGTCGCGAGCTAAATCTAAAAAGTATTGGATTTCTTTTGGAGTGAAGTCTAACAACTTCAAAAAGCTTCTGTTTCTTAAGTTGAATGCCATAATGTTATGATTTTTTTGTTTGTAAATTTCTAATGATGCAAAAATATGAAATTAATTCATATTACAAAGAATTAATTTAAGTCAAAAGTCTACGGTCTACAGTCTACAGACCCATGTCAAAGTTCTGAGTTCAGAGTTCTGAGTTCAAAGTCCAGACTTACCATCTCGAGCAGGTTCCGCAGTTGCCTTTTCTTTTCTGAATGTTTGTCGGCTGATATGCTCTTGAACATGATGACAACAATATCGCGACTACCATCAATGCTATTATTATTCTGTTTCTTTTCATTTTTTTAAGGTTTAAAGTTTTAAAGTCAGCGTTCTTCGTTCAGTGTTCTTCGTTCAGTGTTCTTCGTTCAGCGTTCTTCGTTCAATGTTCTTCGTTCAGCGTTCTTCGTTCTTCATCCAAAATCAGTGTCACTTCTTAATCCATAGTGCAGGGTTTACTGTCGTTCTGTTTTCTTGCCATATCTCGAAATGCAGTATCGTCTTGCCGTCGCTGACGTTGGTGTGGATACGTCCTATCTCCTGCCCTGTCGCTACTTTTTCTCCGGCTTTCACGAATACTTTCTCAAGGTTTGAATACAAGGTAAAATACAATCCGTGACGTATTAAAATCACGTTGTTGTTGCCTTGAATCATGACGTAACAAACTTCGCCATCGAAGACAGCGCGCGCCTTGGCTCCTTTTGTCGTGCTGATGTCGACGCCATTGTTATTAACAGTGACTTTCTTCTGTGTCGGGTGCGGACTCAGACCATATCTTCCCGTAATGATGCCTTGTTCAACAGGATAAGGAAGTTTTCCTTTATTCTGCGCAAAATTACTCGACAGATTGTAATCTGCTGATTTAGTGTTGTTTTTCTTGGCGGCTTCTTCTCTTTCTTTCGCTTTCTTAATCTCTTCCGCTATGATTTTCTCTATCTGTTTCTTTAGTTTCTTCGTCTCCTCTTCTTTATTTTTTATGTCTTTCTGAATCTGACTTTCCTTCTTTTTCAACGAAGCTATGTCGCTGTTGAGCTTGTCGCGGTCTTTCTTCAGCGAGGCGTTCTCTTCTTTTTCCTTAGCCATGACCTTCTCAATCTCTCTTCTATTGGATTCATTTTTCTCCAACTGCTCGTTGATTTTTTCCTGAGTGTCTTTTATCTCTTCTATTTTAACCTTCACTAAATCGTTAAGTTCTTGAATATAACGCATTCTGCGAATCGCTTGGTTGAAATCCTCGGAAGAGAAGATGAAAAGCAAGTTGTTGGTTTTACCTTTGTTACGATACGCGATAAGTAACAGATTCGCGTATTCTTTTTGAAAAAGAGTCAAATCTTTCTTCAAAGCCGCGATCTCGTTCTTATTTTTCTTAATATCTTTGTTCAAGGCATTGACTTGGTTCTGATATGTCCTTATCAGACTCTCTCTCTGAGAGATTTGAGTCTGAAGCAAGCTGACCTGATTTATCGTCGTCTCCTTATTTTTTGAAGTTTCCTTTAATAACTTCTCAGCGAGCTTGATGTCTTTCTGTATCGAACTGATTTTATTCTCCAAAGCCTTCGTGCTTTGTCCCCAAGCCACGATGTTTGTCATCAGGAGAAATAATAGAACTAAGAACTTTGAACTAAGAACTTTGAACGAAGAACTAAGAACTTTGAACGAAGAACTCTGACACTGACTTAGGTCTGTAGACTGTAGACTGTAGACTGTAGACTGTAGACTCATAACCTCCTCCTTTCATATTTCTTTGTGATGTTGAAAGGAAAACTCGGCTTCTCCCCTACTTTAATTTCCGAATATTCTATTTCAAGATTTATGTCTTCCCCTGAATTTAATTTGAAGATTATTTTTGTCGGTAAAAGTTTTCCATTGATTTTTTGGAAGTTATCGTATTGAAGCTGTATCTTATTTCTGTCGTCTTCAAATAATCGTATCTCATATTTATTAACTTTGAAAGTCTTAGGTGTAACCCAAATATCTTTTGTCAGGACGGAATTTTCGTTTGAAAATAATTTGTAGCTGTCGTTTTCTATCGCGATTTTGTAATTGTCACTTCTTCTTATTTGGTTGCTGTTGCCGATTAGAATATCTTGTAGAAACTTTATCGATGCCTCGACTGGTAAAATTTCATTAACATAATCAAGGTTCTCTGCTATATACGTTTTACCGCTTCTATTAATAAATTTTAAGGAGTCTTCGGTAATCATCACTCTTGCCATCTCGATTCCGACTTTAAGCGATACAGAAACCCAAATCAGGCTGTCGTTCTGCATCCTCAGTTGTCCTTTCAATCCTAATTTATTCTCGCCTTTCATCTTCACATCGAACTTAGCTTCAAAGTTGTCGAACTCGAAATTGTTGTTTTCAACTTCTCTGACCAACTGATTAACAGAATATGATTTTAGTCTTGAATTAGAAAATTCTCTGTTTGTTGAACAAGAACTTAAGATGAAGATTAATGACAAAAAACCAATGACTAAAGTCTTCTTCCATGTTTTAAATTTTATGGAAAAAGTCTGTAGACCGTAGACCGTAGACCGTAGACACTTCTCATTCATAAATCTTCTCATCTTTGATTTTTCTGTCGATAAACTCTGAAGTGTTGCCTAACTTCTTGGCTTTCTTCCAGTTCTGTACTGCTTTATCTGTCTCTCCCAATTTATAGAGAATATCGCCATAATGTTCATAGTTGACGCCTTGCGGATTTTCATCGTAGGAGAACACTTTTTCCATCCATTTCTTTGCTTCTTTGTAGCGACCAAGTTTATACAAAACCCAAGCGTAAGTGTCTAAGAAAGTGACGTTTTTAGGCTCTTTCTCAACTGTCGTGGCCGACATTCTCAGTGCGTCTTCCAATCTTTGGTTGTCGACAGAAAGGAAATAAGCGTAATTGTTTAATACATAGAGATTTTCCGGATCGTTGCGAAGCACCCTGTCGTATTGTTTATACATCATTTCGTTGTCGCCGAGTTCGTAATAAATATCCGCGATGTGAGTGTCGAATTCGGCGGTTAGAATTTTGTCGGCCGACATCAATCTGCCTTTTTCAAAGGTTTTTATCGCTTCGTCGTATCGTTTCATCTCGCTGAGTGCCAATCCGCTGAAGAGATAAAAGGCAGGTTGCTCAGGATAAAATCGCTGTGCCTTTACTGCGTGTGCGTAAACGTCTTCAATAAGATTCAACTCTATATCTGTGATAATCAGCTGATACCAACTGACGAAATTAGTGCTGTCTCTCTCGATGGCTTTCTGATAATAATTACGCGCTTCCGCGTAGTTCCCTTCGTTATAATACACAGCGCCGAGCACATAATATCCCAGTTCTTTATCAGGATGCGTCTCGATGAAGGCTTCTCCTGCAATTTTTGCTTCCTCCACGGTATTGTCGCTGTCGTCTTTCTCATTGAACCAATATTCGTAAACCTGCAGTTTGGTGTTATAATCTAAATTCTTGTTCTTTATCGAAAGGATAAACTCCTCGAATGCCTTGTCCAACTCGCCTATTTTCTGATAACATTCCAATAAAGAAGTATTTATGTATGGATTTTCTGGGTCTAACTCCTTGATTTCTAAATAAATTTCCAGTGCGTCGTCTTCTCTTCCACTCTGAATATAAACTTCTGCTAACATCGACAAATATCTTGTTTCGAAAGGAAAGGTTTCCGATAGTTTCTCGACTTCTTCCACCACCTTGTCTTTCTTGCCGAGCATGTCGTAGATGCCGATTTTCATTCCGGAAAGATATTCGTTGACACCGATGTTATCTTCAAAAACATCGAGTTTCTCCACTACCTCTTCATGCCGTCCGAGTTGAAGCAGAGCGTCGATATATACTTCAAGATATTCGAGGTTATTTGGTTCTGTCTCAAGAAGTTCGTGATAAATATCTACGAACGACTCGTAATTGTATTGTTGTTTGTAGAATTCTGCAAGTCGTATCTTATACCATTTGTTTGTACTGTCGAGAGCGACGGCGTTTTCAATCATCTCAAATCCTTTTTCCTGCAAGCCTTTCATGCTGTAAAGCGTGCTGAGTTCATACATGCTCGCATGATCGTCAGGGAAAGCCTTCAACGCATTCTCGAAACATTCTATCGCCACATCGTAATTCTCATTGTATTTATTTTCAATGCCTTTCGAGAAATATTCTGCGTTCTGAGCTAAGCTTATCTTAGGCTGTATCGTGTCCTGACAAAATGCAATGGAATTTGTCAAGAACAACGATAATATCAAGAAAAATAATTTGTTCCTATTCATTGTGATTTTTTTAGTCTACGGTCAACAGTCTACAGTTTACCGGTTAATTCCTCATTCCTAATTCTTCCCCGTGTGTCCGAATCCGCCGGCGCCTCTTTCCGTGTCGCTTAATGTCTCTACGTTTACGAGCTCCATTTGTTCACATTTGGCGAAGACAATTTGCGCTACTCTATCGCCGCTGTTGATAACGAAGTCGATGTCCGACAAGTTGATGAGTATGATTTTTACTTCGCCTCTATAGTCGGCGTCGATGGTTCCCGGAGTGTTCAGCACAGTGATGCCGCTTTTTATTGCCAAGCCGCTGCGTGGTCGCACCTGTCCTTCATAACCTTCTGGAATTTCCATGAAAAGTCCCGTCGGAACGAGCGTTCTCTGCATCGGTTTTAAAGTTATAGAACCTTCTGGTAAATAAGCTCTTAAGTCCATGCCTGCAGAGCTACTTGTCTCATAAGCAGGTAAATTGTTGTCAGATTTATTAACGATTTTTACTGTCATAATGTTAATGTTTGTTTTTATTCTATTTTAAGTGGATTTTTTCTTTCTAAAACGTAAACTATCGCGATATATGATATTAACATCAAAGTATTTATTGTAAGTTTCGCGACTATGTTAAAATCTATTATGAGATTACTTACGATAAATAAACCGAAAGCGATGATGCAATATATTGATATTCTGCCTATTTGATAAGGTATCGGAAATACGTGTTGTCCCCAGAGATACGATATTAGCATCATGATGATGTAACATGCGAGATGCGCGATGGCGGCTCCCATATAACCGATTTTCGGTATCAAAGTGAAGAAACATATCAAAGTTACGATGGAGCCTATGATTGCGATTATCGTTCCGTAATATGTCTTGTCGGAGAGCTTGAACCATATCGAAAGGTTGAATACGATTCCGTATAACATATTGGCTATTAAGATTATCGGAACTATCTTCAAGCCTTCACGATAGTCGCTGCCGTTTCTTCCGACGAAGTGTTGCAAAATGTCCATGTAGAACATCACGCCTAAGAAAATCAAGAGGCAGAAGATGACAAAATATGTCATGACTTTTGCATAAAGATTAGGCGCGTTACGGTCTTTGGCGTGACTGAAGAAAAACGGTTCCGAGGCGAAACGAAACATCTGTATGAAGATCGTCATCAGCACGCCGAGCTTGAAGTTCGCCGAATATATTCCGAGTTGCTGCATGGCGTACTCCTCACCTGTCATATTTAAAATCAATAATTTAGCTTCGTCTGGAATCGTTACAAGATATTTGATTAAGATCTTGTCGGCGACTTCATTCACCATTCCGACCAAACTTATTAACAGAATTGGAACGGAATATTTCAACATCGACTTGATGAGTTCCTTATCGAAGCCTAATCTCAGTTTTGAAAGCTGAGGCGAAAGTAATATTAAGTTGAGAAGACTCGCTAAGATATTGGAAATGAATACCCAAATGAGTAATGATGTCTGATTTCCGAAGACGCGTTCTGCAATCATCGTCGACTTATCAGGAATTACGACTAAGAACAAGATATTGAAAAGAATGTTTGTCAAGACATTGAGAGTCTTTATCATACTAAAACGTCCCGCCTTGTTTTCTTTTCTCAGCATCGCAAAAGGAATAGCAGCGATGGCGTCTAAAGCGACGATTATTCCTATCAGAAGAACGTATTGACTATCAAATTCGTAATGAATCAGATTTGCAAACGATTTATAGAACAAGGAATAAAATACGATAAAAATCGTGCTTATCAGCAGGACGAAAGTCTCGGCATTGTTAAAGACCTTCTGGCTGTCGTCTTTTTGTGAGAAACGGAAGAATGTCGTCTCCATTCCGAATGTGAGTATCGCGAGGAAAAGAGCGATCCATGCGTAAAGTTCCGAGATTTGTCCGTATTCTCCTGAGACAAAGACGCGGACGTAAAATGGTGTCAATAAATAATTTAGCAGTCTCGGAACTATAGTGCCAAGACCGTAAATCACCGTCTGTCCAGCTAATGCCTTGATTGGATTCTTCATCTTAATACTTTACAATTTTCTTGACAACACTGCCGATATTAGTCTTGATATTCACGAAATAAACGCCCGATTCCAAATCGCGTATTACATATTTGTCGTCGTTCGCTTCTTCTTCCAAAACTTTAGCTCCCATCATATTGTATAAGGTGATGCTTTCGATATTGTCATGTTCGATGGTGAAAATGTCTTTCGATGGATTTGGATAAATAGTCACATTTGGAAGCAGATTCTCTTTAACTCCTACGCAAAATTCCAAGTCTTTTGAAGAAACGGCGCCATTGCAATTTTCAAAGACAGGTCGCACGCTATATGTGTATGAACCGAAGTCTACGCTGTCAATGAACGACAATTCTGTTGTGGTGGCGAGAAGTATTGTTTCGCGATAAATTTCGTAATGTATAACATTGTCATTTTCAGGAGCTTCCCATTCTAATGATATGGCAATAGAAGGTAAGAGTGACCATGTCAGATTTTTCACGCCTTCGCAAGTCTTGATTTCCATTTCTTGAGTTGAGCAGTTGTTGACCCAACTGAAAAAAGTGCCGCTTTGAGTGCCTTTGCCACTGAAAATTTCGCATCCGTTTTCGTAATTTATGGAATATTTGCATTCCGCATCAAGGCTGCCTTTTTTCCAGTTGAGCGACACATTGACACCTGAAGTCAAGGTCTTCACAAAAGTGTCTGCGGCGGTTCCCATCTTTAAAGTGTAAATGCCTGATTCTGAGCCGTCACTATAGTTGGCAGTGATCCTGGCTCCATTCCAACCGTCGCCAGATTCGTCTTTTAACGTATAGATGATGTCGCAGATGTTGGTGTAGTTTATGTTAAAAGTTTTTGAGAATTTATATTTGTCTTTGATTTCTATTTCGAAAGAAATATCGCTGTTATCCGCTGCATTATTCGATAATGTGATGTTGTAAAAAGCTGTAGCAGAGCTGTTTGGTCCGATAGAGCCGAAGTTGGCCTCGCTTTTGTTTACTGTGATGTCTTTGTCGTTGCTTGTTAAAATTCCGTTAACATTTACAGCTATTTCACTTCCGTTGTTGTTAATAATTACGCCTAAATCTGCCGTTTCGCCAACTTCAAGAATGCCGTTGTTATTGTCGTCGTTCATCACAATAACCGACGAGAATTGTAATTCCTTGTCGCATGTCACGACATGGAATCTTGCCGAAGAAACTCTGTTGTCGCCATCGTAAAATTCAACATCAAAATATAGTTTGCTTTGATCCTCGACTTCATCGCCGACGACGAAACTAAATCCGTTGATGTTAAATGTCTGATTAGCAATGATATTGCTTATTTCTACGTTTTTATTTGTAATGTTTACAAATTCGTTGTCACATTTCAATACAGCATTGATGTTGTTATAAACTGTCTCCGAAGTGTTTTCTAATGTAATGTCGAGCTTTATTTCCTCGTCTGAATTTATCTTGCCGTTTTTATTTTCATCGTTGAAAGTCAATTGCTTGAATACTATAGGACCGAAGTCTATCGCATTTATTGCCGCGAGAGCATCAACTCTTCCAGAACCTGTTTTGTTGTTTTTCTTTGCTTCGATTTTCATAGCTGTGGTCTCTAAAATCATGCTGATTTGTTCTGGCGTAAGGTTTGGTTCTTTCGATAACATAAGACTCATAATCCCTGCTACACAAGGAGTGGCCATTGACGTTCCGCTCATCATGATGTAGTTTTCACCGCTGTAATTAAGAGAAACGATATCAACGCCAGGAGCGCAAACATCGGGACGAATCAAGCCGATTCCCGGTTCGTATGGATAATCGCCAAACGATGTTTCTTGCCATGTGACAGGTCCTTGCGACGATAATGATGCGTAATTGTCGTCTTTATCTACTGCACCGACCGAGACGACACACGATGTAGCTCCGCCATTTCCTTGTTGGTCAGGATGAATCCAAGGTGCTGGACAGCTGCCTGGAACTCTGACGTTATTCGGTATTGGATAACTGTTTAATGACGAACCTTCATTACCAGCTGCTACTGAGGCGATTACGCCTGCTTCTAATGTCTTGATACAGGCTTCGCGAAGCATCTCTCTCTCCGATTTGGAAGATTCTGCAATTCCAACCGACATGCTCAAAACGTCAGCTCCGTGTTCCACCGCAAACTCCATTCCTGCTATAATCGTTTCTGCATCGGTATCGCCATTGCCATCCATGATTCTGATGCACATCAACGTGGCATCTGGAGCAACTCCCGTCTGTGTGCCATTGCTGCCATCACCGCAAATCGTTCCAGCACAGTGCGTTCCGTGACCTCTCTCGTCCATAGGATCGTTGTTGTCGTCAGCAAAATTGTATCCATGTTTAGGAAATTCTGAACCACCTTCCCAAAGATGATCCGCCAAATCAGGATGCTCGTAGTTGACACCGGAATCTATTATCGCAACCAAAACGCCTTTGCCTGTATAACCTAAATTCCAGACTTTATCCGCATTGACTTGCAATACGTTAGAAGTAATTTCAGATTCTGACGCTGACACCGACTTTTGACATTCTTCTGTTAAAATCGCTTTTCTCTTCGCATTATGACCAATCAACAAAATGTCGTCACGTTTTGCTAATTTCTCAATGACGTCTTTTGTCGTTGTACAAGTGATTGAATTTGAGAGCCAATGACATACGACGTCAGAAACCGCGCCTTTGCTTTCTTCTGACCTGATTATTGAAATTACGTCCTGCTGCGAGGCTTCTGAAAAATTCTTAAGCTCTTCAATAACAGCCTGACGTCTCGTCTCCTTATCTAAATATTTATTGGAACGATTTTTTAATTCTTCAACATCTAACTGCGACTTGAAAATGATGTTGATGCTGATTTTCTCGTCATTTTTTTTGTTTATAAGTTCTTGTAATTCAAAGTCTATTACATTTTGCGCGTAAGATGTGATTCCTAAAAATAAAATCAAAATTAAGCTAAAAATATTTCTTTTCATATTCGTTGGATTTTCATTTTTGCAAATATAATAATTTACTTTTTAATTATTTCTTAATATTTATTTTGAATGTCGTTCCTTTTCCTACTTCACTTTCGAAGTCTATTTTTCCGCCGATGGTTTCTAAAATATCGTAAACTATTGATAATCCGACTCCCATTCCACTTGATTTCGTTGTGAAGTTCGGCATGAAGATTTTTTTCTTTAAATTGTCGCTGATTCCGCAGCCGTTATCCTTAATATTAATTAAGAAATTGTCGCCTAAATCAGTGATGTTAATTTTTATTAAGCCATCTTCTTTAGCCCCGATTGCTTGAATTGCATTTTTTATGATATTGCCGAAAACAATACCTAAATTGTTCTTATCGGAACTTATTATATAGTCGCTTTCGTTAATTTCTTTTAACTCAATATTTATGTTCTGATGGTTGTCATATAGATTTATAGTGTTCAAAATCAGCTCTTTAATATTGAATGTCTCGATATTTTTCTTTGGTAGTTTCGCGTAATCCAAGAATGCCGTCGCGATGTTTGAAAGTATCTCGATTTGTTCTAACAGTGAATTGCAAGTCTCTCTCAGCTTCCTGTCGATATTTGGATTTTTCTCGTCCCACGCCATTTGTAGAAATTGAATGTTGAGTTTCATCGGCGTCAGCGGATTTTTTATCTCGTGCGCAACTTGTCGAGCCATCTCGCGCCACGCGCTTTCTCTCTCCGATCGCATTAGCTTGTTCGCGCTGACTTCTAACTCTTCAATCAGATGATTGTAAATTTTTATTAAGTCGCCAATCTCGTCGTTGCTTCTCCATTCTATGATTTCATTTTTCTCTCCGAGACTGATTTTCTGCATCTTATCTTGAATCATCAGCAAAGGTTTTATAGTTTTGCGCGTCATAAGAATCACGACCAAAGCCGATAATCCCATCAAAACTAAAATTATATTAAGGTATGTGATGATAAAATTCGACATGCTGCTTCTACTCGTCATCATATTGTCGAAATACGGAATGTTAATAATTGCCTGCATATTTCCATCGCTGTCTCTCAACGGAAAATATGACGAATTGTATTTCGTTAAATTTATTTCTTCCTCGCCAGAGTAATAGAATCGTTTTCTTAAGACTATCATTTCGTATGCTTTTCTGTTGATAATCTTTGACTTAAATCCATCGAAAAGTTTTGGTTGCGTTGTGTTTATCAAGTTCCCGTTTAAATCGTAAATGTTAATGTCAGTGAAATGATTTTCTTTAAATTTTTTAAGATATTCTATGTCGCTGATGTCTTCTTCAATAAAGTCGTCTTCGATGTTTTTTACTATAGTTTTATTTCTTTCGTATTGAAATTCAGATGTTTTCTTGTTTAACGAGTTCCTCATGAAGATGAATGAGGTCAATCCTACGACAAAGAATGAGAATCCTAATGTTAAAATTATCGCGAGTTGCATCTTTCCGTGGAAACTTTGCCGTAAGTTGTTGATAGATAGTTTTTTATTGAATCTTATGTTTAGATAATACATCAATGAAATGATGATGAATATGTAAGAAAAAGGAGCGATGATTTCTATTAATCGCGACTTTTCTATAGTGACGATTATCGTTTTACGTTCGTCGAAATTTTTTGTTAAGTGCTTGAAAAACCTTGTTTTAACGTATTTTTCATTTCTATGTCGGAAACTTTCCAAGTCATTCGGATAATTGTAAAAGCCGTATTTGTATTGTAAAATTCCTTCTTCATAGCAACTAAAAGAATAATTAACTAAATCTGGCATTAACACATTTTCATGTGAGGTGATGATTTCTGGAATCCCTATGTGATTTAAAATATATTCTTTGTAAAACTCTATGTAACAATATTTTACATTTTCTTTGGTGGGAGAGAAGTCTAATTTTAAAATATAATAGCTGTCGGTTGTAGGATCATCGACTAATGTTAATTCATCACTTATTTTTTTTGTGTGATTTAATTCTAAAATATTGTCAAACAAATCGTTACATTTTATTTCAAAATCGTTGAAGTCGTCAAAGATTAGAATTGTACTTGTGTCGCATAATGTCAAGACCTTATTGTAATCTTTAATGTCTTCTATGTTAAAATATTTTGTGTTAAAATAATTTAAGATACTGTCGTCAGAAGGGAAATCGTCGTTTTTAATCCAATCGGCTACGTTGAAATCTTCTTTGAGTTTATCTGTCAATTCTAAAATTTTATTTTCAAAATCTCCGTCCGATTCGTCACCGATTACGTCGGCAAACCATTCCATTTCTTCTCTTTCCTTTGTCTCGTTTATAAGATATAAAATGTAAGTTAATTGTATGGTCATCAATGTGATAATACAAATATCACTTATAATTCTCTTTATTCTTACGTTCGATTTCTTTTCCCAAATTAAAATGAAATATATTACAAAACAGACGATGTTTGTTAAAATCGAATAGTTTAATCTGATGTAATTATTCAGCAAAATCTCAAATATTCCACCAATTATTAACAAGCTGATTAGCGATAGAATGTAAGGTTCGCTTTTCGAAATGAAAATTTTCATTAAGTATTTGAGCAGAATAATTATTCCGCATGTCAAGATACCTACTATAATAAGTACGATATAACTTTCAGTGATTGTGTCGTATATTTCCAAAAATGAAAATGGGATATTGATATTTGAAATGAGCTCATAAATTAAATAGGTGTAAATCAATAAAATAAGACTTATGATCGAACTGCTGAAAATTATTCTTAAATAATTGTTGAGTTTTATTTCTTTGTTTTTATAAGATGAAAGAATGACAATATTGCTGAAAAATAGTATTGAAAATTCGGCGAGAACAGCGAGACTGAATGAGAATTTGTGTGAGTTTAATAAACAGGATTTGCCAAATAATTCAGAAGTAGAGATGAATAAATTATTTTGTAAAACAATGATTATTAGATAAGTAATTGTACTTGCGATAAAAAATAGGAGAGAGTTGTTCTTGTTTTTTCTGTTATTTTCCAAACTTCTAAAAGCGATTCTTAAACTTTGTATGAAAATAAAAATTAAGATAATTCCAAAGACATACGAGTCGATTTTGTTCATTTTCGTCTGATAAGCGATAGAGTAGGAGATTTCGTCATTTACAATATCGAATGTGATTTCGTATTCGCCGTGGATTATTTCAGGCAAAAATTTATTTTCTAAATTAAAATTAGGATTTTGATAATAGAGTGGGGTAGATGTGAATAATTTTAAAGAATCGTTTTCGCAAATTGTGATGTAGTAGTAATTGTTACCTTGTTTAAAAATATTTTTTTTGTTAATTAATTTTAACAAAGAAGAAGGTTCATTAAGATCGGAATTCCAGTAAATGAGGCTGTCGTTTTTGAACAGATAAAAACAAGGTGTATTTTCTTTGTTTTGTGTTAATAATTTTTCTGTGTTAAAATTTTTAAGGAAATTGTTAGAAATACTGTCGTGCTGATTTTGGATAAGGTTTAGCGATTGAGAAATGATGCTGTTGATTTTCTCTGCGCTGTTGTTCGATTTGATAATGAAATTACCACAAATAAAAACAAGCGACAGGAAAATAAGAGTTAACCAGTCCCAAAATAAGCGTTTTCTTAACATATTTTTACTTAATTTATTTTAACATTTGAAAATCAATAAGTTGGTCTTATTTGCCAATCGTTTAAAAAATATTTGATTTAAGGAGCTTTTAGAAAATTTTCGACTCGTTCTTCATTGTTGGGTAAAAACCGCTTAAAACGCCTTAAAACCATTTATTTTGAATTTTGATTATTTTAGGATGTGGCAAGCCAAGCCCCTACAATTGTACATTATACATTCTTAATTCTTAATTAATGTATAAACCAAACTCGAATATTCTCCAGATTTATTTGCTTTACAATTTGATTTACAGCCTGTTATGACGCCTTTTATAAAACTTGCTTTACTGTTTAGATATTGTTCGCTGAGCATTGAAATGTAGTAGCTGTCCCATTTAAGTGGTTTGATATCAACAAGTTGGAATTGTGTTTCTTTAAAAATATTTTTCACAGAAGTCTGTGAGAAATGATTTAAGTGGCGAGGAACATCGTAAGCGGCCCATTTGTCTTTGTAATATTCTGCGTCGTAAGATTTATAGTTTGGAAGAGCGATGATGAGTCTGCCTCCTTTTTTTAATAATCTTTGGAGATGGTAAATTTCTGTTTTAAGGTCAGCGACGTGTTCGAGTACGTGCCACATCGTGATAATATCGAACGAATTATCGGCTATGTTTTCCAATTCGGCAGGGGAGAGGATTTTGGTGTTTAGTTTCTCTTCTGCTACTTTTCTTGCGTCCTCGCTTGGTTCTATACCTGTTATTTTACAGCCTTTTCCTTTTGCATAATTGAGAAAATCTCCGACTCCGCAACCAATATCTAAAATGCTGATTGCCGACTGCTGGTTGCCGACTGCGATGTTATATTTGTTTTTGATATTGATCTTTTTAACGAAATTATAAATCATAGGAACGATTCCTTTTTTCTCTTCGTTATGACTTAGATATTCTTCAGATTTATAATAATCACCGATTTTATTTGGAGCAGGGCAGGGACTTGTAAACAGAAGTTTACAGTTGTTACATTCCAAGATTTCAAAATTTTCTTGTGTGAGGAAATAATCTTTTAATTTTAAAAATTCTGTGCTGTTTTCAGAATTGCACCATGGACATTTTTTATTCATAATATTTGTCTTCAATTAGTTATAATTCAATTTCACGTGAAACTATCTGCCGAGATAAACGGCTATGACCGAAATGTCGGCAGGAGATATGCCACTAATTCTGCTCGCTTGACCAAGAGTTTGCGGCTTGTGTTTCGTTAATTTTTCTCTTGCTTCCATAGTTAAGGAATTGAGGGAATAATAGTCGAAGTTCGGGCTTAATTTTACGTCTTCCAAACGATTTAACTTATCTGCAACTTCGCGTTCCTTGTCGATGTAGCCTTCATATTTTACCATGATTTCAGCTTCTTCGACTATATTTCTTGTCGATTCGTCACTTAAGTTGTATTCGTTTTTGAGATTGTCGATTAAATTTATCATGTCGACCAAGTTGATCTGAGGTCGAGTGAGAATCTGAGCGAGGCGCATTTTGTTCGATATTCCAGGCGTGCCTTTAGATTCCAACAAACCATTGATTCTATCCGGACTTATATTTGTATTCTTCAAGAAATCGACGAGTTCATTTACTTTCTCGTATTTGTTTTTATAATGATTCAATCGTTCTTCTGTGGCGAGTCCGATGTCGA
Source organism: Bacteroidales bacterium (assembly GCA_045596465.1). Classification (GTDB taxonomy): domain Bacteria; phylum Bacteroidota; class Bacteroidia; order Bacteroidales; family F082; genus Limimorpha. Next base: position 16,376 of record JAZOCI010000092.1, read on the forward strand.
ATCCCTTTTCTGTGAGACGAGCGTCGGCATTGTCTTGACGTAATAATATGCGATATTCGGCGCGACTTGTAAACATTCTGTATGGTTCATCAACGCTTTTTGTGATCAAATCGTCGATTAAAACTCCGATATAAGCCTCATCTCTGCGCAAAACTATTGGCTCTAAGTCGTGAATCAAGCGATGTGCGTTGATACCTGCCATCAAGCCTTGAGCTGCGGCTTCTTCATATCCTGTGGTTCCGTTGATTTGTCCTGCGAAAAACAGACCGTGAATCTGATGTGTTTCCAAATTATGATAAAGCTGATTTGGAGGGAAGAAGTCGTATTCTATCGCGTAGCCAGGACGGAATATCTTGGCGTTTTCAAAGCCTTCGATATGTCGTAACGCTTCATATTGTATGTCTTCTGGCAGTGAAGAGCTGAAGCCGTTTAAATAATATTCCACTGTCGTTCTTCCTTCTGGCTCCACGAATAATTGATGGAAGTCTTTGTCGGCAAAACGTTCTATTTTATCTTCTATGCTCGGACAATATCTTGGTCCTATCCCTTTTATTCTTCCAGTAAAAAGTGGCGATTTTTCAAAGCCTTTTCTTAAAATATTGTGAACTTCCAGCGAAGTGTATGCGATATGGCAGCTGCGTTGTTGTTTAGGTTTTTCGATTTCTAAATAGGAAAATCCTGTAACATCATCGTCGCCTTTTTGCTCTGATAGTTTGCTGAAGTCGATGCTTCTTCCGTCGATTCGCATTGGAGTTCCCGTTTTCATTCTGTCGGCTTCAAATCCCAAAGAGACGAGTTGTTCTGTAATTCCATAGCTTGCGCTTTCGGATATTCTGCCTCCGGCGAAGGATTTTTCTCCTATAAATATCTTTCCGTTGAGGAATGTTCCGTTTGTCAGAATGACGGTTTTTGAGTAAATATCACCACCCATCTGACAATGTACGCCTCGAATAATATCGCCTTCAACTATAAGAGAGTCGACTTGATCTTGCCAAAATTCCAAGTTTTTGGTCTTTTCGAGTACGTTTCTCCATTCGGCTGCAAACTCGAATTTGTCGCTTTGTACGCGTGGGCTCCACACTGCTGGTCCTTTGGATTTATTCAGCATCCTGAATTGTATCATCGTCTTGTCGGCAATTATTCCCATCTGTCCTCCTAAGGCGTCGATTTCACGGACTATTTGTCCTTTCGCGATGCCGCCGACAGCCGGATTGCACGACATTGCCGCCATCGCGTTCATGTTCATCGTAACGAGAAGTGTCTTGTTTCCCATATTGGCAGTGGCTGCTGCGGCTTCACAACCAGCGTGTCCGCCTCCTACAACAATAACATCATACTTGTCAAATATCATATCTTCTATTGTTTTATTTCACGTGAAACGTATTTTATAACTTATTTATTCTCACTGCTTAAACGTAGAACTTCCAACTTTTAACCCTTACTTTCAACTATTAACTATTAACTATTAACTATTAACTATTAACTATTAACTATTAACTCTCATCATAAGACATTTTTCTTCTTCCTCTCGCATCTGCATCTCTTCTTCTTTGCATAAATCATCGAAGCCGATTAGATGCAGAACTCCGTGCGCCATGACACGATGCAATTCATCTCTGAAACTACGGTTGAAAGTGACGGCATTTTCCTTAATTCTGTCAATGCTTATATGAAACTCGGCCGACAAAATCGTTTCGCATTCATTCAGAGGGAAAGTGATGATGTCGGTGTAAAAATCGTGCCCCAACAAATCTACATTCATTTTATAAAGATATTCGTCACTGCAAAACGAATAATACAATTCCCCGACTTCCTTGCCGTATGATGTAACAAAGTCTCTTATCCATTCTTTCACGCCGAACATCTCTTCGGTTAAAATGTCAGTATCTATGAAATCAATTTTTATCATTGGTATTCTCTTTATTTAAATTCTTCTTGAAGAAATAATCGTTGATTTTCGACCTGTAAAAAGGTTGATATTCTATGCTGTTCATCTTCAAAAATTCTTGCTGTTTCTTCAAATTTTTCTGATATTCTATCTCGTCGATATTGCGTTTCTCGTACGTTCCCTTAAATTCTTCCGACTTGCGTTTTTCTTCTTTCTCGCGCTCTTCTTGCGCATTTTGTGCTTTCAGCATTCTCGATAAAATATCTTGATTGCGTTTAATAGTCTGATTTGAAATCTTCTTATTGACGAGATCTTCTTCCAATTTCTCCATATCTTTGATAATTTCGTTGATGCCGTCATCGCCTGTCATTCCTTCTTTCTTCATCTCATCTAACATCTTCTGCATCTGTTCGCGCAGCATTTCTTGTTGGGCTGCCATACGAGCAAATTCCTCGCTCATGGACTGTTGCGGCTTGCCTTCTTTCTGTTGCTGTTGCATCTCTTTTCTCATCTGTTCCAGCTGCTTGCCAAGTTGTTCTTGCAAGTCTTTCATCTTCTTCATGCTCTGTTTCCCTTGACTTGGTTTTTTGCTGTTTTTTGGCTTTGAGCACGAACCGCTCGCTTCCATCATGCTCTCATTCATATCGTTAAGAGATTCCGACAACATTAACGCTAAATTATTCATCGACATCATAGCTCTTTGTTGACGCGAATTCGCCGAACTTAACATCATCTCGTTCATCTCTTTCATGGCGAGATTAAGTTGTTGGTCTATAAGTTGTAATTCATTGAAAATGAAATTTTTAACCTTAGGCTGACGCATCGCTAACATTCTCAAAGAATCTTCCACCATAGCAAAATTATCTACGATTTCTTTCTGACGGCTTATCTTCTCCGACAATGTAGGATCGTCTTTTTTCATATTTCCCACCTCGCTCATGAGTCTCTCTTCTTCATGCGACGAACGAACGACGTTTTCTAACAAAATCCTAATCAGATGTGCGTCTTCCCCGAGTTGCTCCATGCCCGACATCATCATATCTGCCGAAAGCTGTTCAGCCATCTCTTTCATCTTCTGTCCGGCTTTGTTTTTCATCTCGCTCGCGCCCGAGTCGTCGCCATTATTTTCCATCTCGTTCGCCTCGTCCAAATCTTCATTTATCTCATTTTCAGTCTTTTCATCTTTGGAAATATTAAAAGGCTCTTGTAATCCTTCATTTTTCTTCATGATGGAATCTAACTCTTGCGACAGCTTGTCAAATTGATTCTTAGCATCTTCAGCGCTTAAAGAGTCGTTGTTGCCTTCGTTCGTTTTCTGTAGCTTATCCGATAATTCATTCATCTTGTCAATCAATTCGTTAAGATCTTTCTCAACTTTAAGTTGCTCTAACAAGGCAAGGTTTCTATCCATCATCTCTTGAAGCTCCTTGTTGCTGTTTTTCAGATCTTGCATCATCTGTTGCATCTTCTCGCGCGGCATCTCGTTGAGCAACTTCTCTATCTCTTCCATCATCTTCTTTATCTCATCGGGAACTACTTCCTCAAAGAGCTTGTTAATCTCTTCCTGTTTCTTCAAAAGTTCTTCCGAAGTAAGCTCGTTATTTTTCATAAACTCCTGAAGCTCTTTCTGTTCCTCTTTAGCTTTATCCCATTCTTCCTGAATTTCTTTCTGCTTTTCAAGAAGCTCTTTTATCTTTTCCTTATCAGTCCAATCCAATTCTTTCTTCGACATCAAATCTTTTATCATTTCTTCAATGTCTTTACGAAGTTGTTCTAAGTCATTGGTTTTGTTTTCTAATTTAGAAATTATATTTTCTTCTGAAGACTCGGCAATCGAATCGAGAACTTCTTTTGTTGGCATGCTTATATAAAACAATTCCGAACGTCTTGACTTAGCTCCGTTAATTCCGTCGTTATCCCAAATCTCGAAATATGATTTGATTTCGTCGCCAGGATAAATCTCAAGTGTATCTAAATCAATACTATAATAAAATGACGTACGAACTTCTTTTTTATCGATGTTAATTTTTTTTATGAAAGATTGATGTAGTTTGTTCTCGACTTCAAAATGATAAAGCAATTTAGAAAAACCGTAATCATCGGCGATGAGTCCGGAATAATACATCTGCTTGGAGAAATTTTCATGAAACTGCTGAACCTGAATTTCAGGGTATTCGTCGGGAATGACTTCCACCGTAAAAGGAATCGGATTATTATCTTCACGCCATTCGTTAGCGATATTAACGTAAAACTTTGTGGTTCTTAATGCTTTAAAGCTGTATTCGTAATTGTTATTATCTGGTTTAATATTATGATTTGTAGAATCTTGAAGTATGTTTAACGAAGTGACGTCTTTTGTGTGAAATATAAATTTCACTTCAGAACCTTGTGGTACCAAAAGTCGTGTCTTTCCTGAAAGGACTTCTTTTTTTCTGTTAATATATTTTGGGAAAACGACTTCGGTATCATAATGAAGTAATGTAGGCGAAGGATTTACAAGGATTTGAATTTCAGGACTTATATAATCTCCGCCATGAATATGGAATTTTTCCGATTGGTAAATGTTGTTAAAAACGTAGCGGAAGTCGTTGGTAGAAAGCTTCGTCATCATACGAGTTCCTGATGAAGTGTTGATGTAAAACGACTCCGGGATTTTTTCGCCGGTCACGTGAATTTTATATTCCAAATCGTCACCTTGTGTAACTCCTATTTTTTTGTATTGTAAATCAACATGAAAGGGGAGAGGTTTTTCATAAAATTTATCGTAATTGATAATTCTCACGACGGGTTTTTGGGAGAAATCGGGGAAGAAGATTATGAGAGCGATTAAGGTAATGAAAGCGATTCCGAATATTTTCAGATATTTATAATTTTCTTTAAGGTTTACGGCATTGCTGAATTTTATAGGCTGAAGGTTTTTCGTTCTTTGTTCGATGGTTGCGAGAAGTAGCTCGTTGTCCGAATTATTTTTAACATCATCGCTAAGTTGCAGAGTGTTAAGAAGTTTGTCTTTGATTTCGGGGAAGAAATTTCCTATCAAGACTGCAGCTTCCTTATCGGACATTTTCTTTTTGAAACGAATAAGATTGATGATAGGAATGACGAAATAAAATATTGTTATTATTGAAAATATGAAAGTTAAGGTAATGAAAAGTATCAGCCTGACTTTTGCCGACGACCATGAGAAATATTCTATTCCGTTGAAAATTAAGAAAAATATAATGAGAATCACGGAGCCTATCAAAGCACCCTGAATTAGTCGGTTGAGATAAAACTTCTTTATAAAAGACTCGATTTTATCTTTTAAGACGTGATTATATTTCTCTTTTCCGTCAGAAAACATTACACCTAAATTAATAACCTGCAAATATAATAAAAGTCTAAAGGCTAAAGTCTAAAGGCTAAAGAATTTTTTAAGTCAATAAGACAATAAGTCAATGAGTCAATGAGTTGATAGGGGAAAGTCAGAGTTCAGGGTCATTGTCGTGTTTCAATGGACACATTCAATGTGACCGTACTATGACTTATAGACTCATTGTCTCATAGACTTATAGACTCAAAAAAGCGTTAGGGATTGGAGCGGCATCCTTTGCGAGCCATGCGGGACGGGAGCGGGGATTGGGAGCGGGGTGTAGATGGAGCGAGCAAAGATATAGCGGAAAGCCCGACGGCTTCGCCGGAACGCCCAAATCAGTTAACAATTAACAATTGACAATTAACAGATAATGGATTGTGATTGACAATGTAGAATTGGTTTTATTGATAAGCAAAAAAATCTTATTTTTGCAAAAAAATAAAATATCTATGAAAGAAGTACGCGTACGTTTTGCTCCGAGTCCAACAGGTCCGCTTCACATAGGCGGCGTCAGGACTGCTTTATATAACTATCTTTTTGCCAAGAAAAATGGCGGTAAGATGATTCTTCGCATCGAAGATACCGACCAGACACGTTTCGTTCCAGGCGCAGAAGATTATATAGTGAAATCATTAGATTGGTGCGGCATCAAATTCGATGAGAGCGACATAGTCGGCGGAGAATATGGTCCATACAGACAAAGTGACCGCAAGCCTTTATACAAACAATATAGCGATGAGCTGATAGCAAAAGGTTTTGCTTATTATGCCTTCGATACAGCCGAAGAACTTGATAAATATCGCGCTGAGGCTGAAAGCCAGAAGAAGACCTTTATTTATAATGCCGAAAGCCGTAAGACCTTACGTAACTCGCTTACAATAAGTGCAGAAGAAGTAGAGAAGATGATTGCCGACGGCGTGCCTTATACAGTGCGTTTCAAGATGCCAGAAAACTACGAAGTTAGAATGCACGACATCATTCGCGGCGACATCAAAGTGAATACAAATACATTAGACGATAAAGTTCTGTTTAAGTCAGACGGAATGCCTACCTATCATTTGGCAAATATCGTCGACGACCATTTGATGAAGATTTCGCATGTCATCAGAGGTGAAGAATGGCTGCCATCGATGCCACTGCACGTTCTTTTATATCAGGCTTTCGGTTGGGAAGCTCCAGAGTTCGCACATCTTCCATTGTTGTTGAAACCTGATGGCAACGGCAAACTCAGCAAGCGCGACGGCGACCGTCTCGGATTCCCTGTCTTCCCACTTCGTTGGGTCGATCCTAAGAGCGGTGAAGTCTCTTCAGGTTATAGAGAATCAGGATATTATTCAGAGGCTTTCATCAATATGTTAGCACTCCTCGGCTGGAATCCAGGAACAGAACAAGAAATCTTCTCCATGGAAGAACTTATCGAGGCTTTCTCGTTTGAACATTGTACAAAATCTGGCGCACGTTTCAACGTGGATAAGACAAAATGGTTTAACCACGAATATCTTTTGAAGAAATCGAAGGAAGAAGTCGGCGAGGAATATCTCCAATGGCTTGAGACTGAGAAAGGAATTAAGGCTGATAAAGATTATGTGGTTAAAGTGACAGGCTTGGTTAAAGACCGCGTCAACTTCGTGAAAGAATTATGGGATCAGAGTTTCTTCTTCTTCGAGGAACCAACAACTTACGACGAAGTCACTGTTAAGAAACGCTGGAAAGAAAACTCTCCTGAGTTGATGAGAATGGCGAAAGAGTTGATTTTAAGCATTGATGATTTCTCAGCAGAAAATATTGAGAAGGTCTTGAACGAATGGATTACCTCTAACGAACTTGGCATGGGACCTGTGATGAACGGATTACGTTTGATGCTCGTTGGTGCTGGCAAAGGACCACATATCCATGAGATTTTAGAACTTCTCGGCAAGGAAGAAGCTGTTAAGAGAATTGATAAAGGACTTGAGGTGCTTGGATAAAGACTAAAGACTCAGAGACTCAAAGACGCAGAGCTTTGTAACTTTGCGACTTTGAGTCTCTGTGACTAAATATATCATTATGTCAAAGATTACAATAGAGAACATGGAGTTTTACGC
>JAZOCI010000093.1:0-5155 GCA_045596465.1 Bacteroidales bacterium
TTTCATTATGGCGTCTCTCTTTTTATCGTAATAAATATAATCTAAAAATCAAACTTCAACGACTGCGCTAAACGCCTTCGGAATATCTGAAGTGAATTTCAAATCTTCACCAGTGACAGGATGCTTGAAGCATAACTTATAAGCGTGAAGTCCTAATCTGCCAATAGGATCGCTGCCATTACCATATTTCAAATCACCGACAACAGGGCATCCTAAATCTTGCAAATGCACTCTGATTTGATTCTTACGTCCGGTCTCTAACTGCATCTCAACTAACGAATATCCATTACCCGACTTTAACTTCTTATAATGCGTCACGGCAAACTTACCTCCATTATCTTCTTGGGAAGAATGTGTCACATAATGGCTGTCGTCTTTAAGATATGAAGAAACAGTGCCTTGCGACTTAGGTAGCTCGCCATGAGCTAAAGCTACGTATCTTCTGTCATATACTCTTTCTTTCCAATCTTCTTCAAACTGAAGCGCTACCTTCTTGCTCTTGGCGAAAATCATCAAGCCTGATGTAAACTTGTCGAGACGATGAACAGTATGCGCGTTAGCATGTTGATGGCTCTTATCTAAATAATAATTAAGAATTGACTTGACACTTTCGTCCTTAGGACTTGTGCTGCTCGACAAGATACCAGGTTTCTTTTCCACAACGATGAGATGATCGTCTTCAAAGACAATCTTAACCCAGAAGTTCTTGAACTTGTTACCTTCACTCGACCTCTTGATGCTGACTCGCATGTTAGGCTTCAACGGGAAGTCATGTTGAGAGATAGCTCTGTCATTGACATATACAGAGTCGTATGTTAATAATTTTTTGACTTTGGTGCGACTTATTCCGTCCATTGCCTTCATCAGAAAATCCATCAATTCGCATTCTTCTCTTACAACAAAAATCGTCTCTTGATTTTTCTTTTTATACTTATTATTATAGTGTTTTGCCATCGTAAAAACTTTTATGCAAAATTATTAAAAAAAAGTAAAACTATCACAAAAATCCTTACATTTGCAAAGAGCATTGAGATATGAACGTCTGACAAAAAAACGGTCTTATGACTAAGTATCTTAGCAGCTCAGAAACTTAGGAACTTAATATTTTAAAAAAATAGCAATATATGGAAATCAATCAGTTGAAAGATGTAGCATCGCAGGTAAGACGCGATATCATCAGAATGGTTCATGCTTGTCAGTCGGGACACCCTGGTGGTTCATTGGGAGCAACCGACATCGTGACAGCTCTTTATTTCGATCAGATGCAAATCGATCCAGAGAATTTTAGAATGGATGGAGCAGGAGAGGACATGTTCTTCCTTTCAAACGGTCACATCAGCCCGATGTTCTATAGCATCTTGGCACATCGCGGATATTTTCCAGTGGCTGAGTTAGCAACATTCCGTCGTCTCGGCACTCGTCTTCAAGGACACCCAACAACAGCTGAAGGACTTCCAGGCGTGAGAGTAGCCAGCGGCTCTTTAGGTCAAGGTCTCTCCGTAGCAGTAGGCGTTGCTCAAGCCAAGAAACTCGCCAACGACAATCATCTCGTCTATGTCTTGATGGGCGACGGCGAACAAGAAGAAGGTCAAATCTGGGAAGCTGCCATGTATGCTCCAGCAAAGAATGTTGACAACATCGTGGCTATTGTCGATTACAACAAGAAACAAATCGACGGTCCAACAGACGACGTTTTAAGTCTCGGCGATCTCAGAGCTAAATACGAATCTTTCGGATGGAAAGTTTGGGAATGCAATGGCAACGATATGCAGGAATTGGTTGACACCTTTAATAAAATACGTGAGAACGCTCATAAAGGACAGTCTCAGATTCTTCTCGCTCACACAGAGATGGGTATGGGTGTTGACTTTATGATGGGAACACATAAATGGCACGGCGTGGCTCCTAACGACGAACAAGCTGCTAACGCATTGTCACAACTTAAAGAAACTCTCGGAGATTATTAATTTCAAAAACACATTATCATGGATTTCACAGTACAAAATTATAAAGATACAAGATCAGGTTTTGGTGAAGGTCTCTTAGAAGCAGCAAAACGTAACCCTAAAGTCGTTGGTCTCTGTGCCGACTTGATAGGCTCTCTTAAGATGGACGCTTTCGCAAAAGAATTTCCAGAGAGATTTTTCCAAGTAGGTATCGCTGAAGCTAATATGATCGGCATGGCAGCAGGTCTTAGCATCGGTGGCTACGTTCCTTTCACTGGTACTTTCGCTAACTTCTCGACAGCTCGCGTATATGACCAGATTCGTCAAGTCGTCTCTTATTCAAATAAGAACGTTAAGATATGTGCTTCACACGCTGGTATCACTCTCGGCGAAGACGGCGCTACTCACCAGACTCTCGAAGACATCGGCATGATGAAGATGTTACCTAACATGACAGTCATCGTACCTTGCGTCTTCAACCAGACAAAGGCGGCAACCTTGGCAGTGGCAGAACACGAAGGTCCGGTTTATCTCCGCTTCGGTCGTCCAAAAGTAGCTAACTTCACTCCAGCTGACGAGCCTTTCGTAATTGGTAAAGCTCAGATGTTACAAGAAGGAACCGACGTCACAATCTTCGCTTGCGGTCACTTGGTATGGAAAGCAGTTCAGGCACTTCCAATCTTGAAAGAGATGGGTATCAACGCTGAACTTATCAACATCCACACAATAAAACCTTTAGACGTAGAAGCAGTCTTGGCATCAGCAAAGAAGACAGGATGCGTCGTTACAGCAGAAGAACATCAGCTCAACGGAGGTTTGTTCGACAGCATCTCACAAGTGCTTTCAAGAAACTGCCCAACTCCAATAGAGCCTGTTGCAGTATTTGACGTTTACGGACAAAGCGGTACTCCAGATGAACTCATGAAACACTATCATTTAGATACTGACGACATCGTCGAAGCCGCTAAGAAAGCTGTAGCAAGAAAATAATTAGGAATTGATTTCTTAGGTTTCTAATAATTTAAGGCGCGTCATTGTGGTGATGCGCCTTTTTTATTTGTAAATGTTTTTAAGGTAATGTTAATATTTGGTTAGGATTCAAGAAACACAATAAAATCAGACTCATAATTTTATGAGTCTGATTTTAAGTCAACATACTCATATCAATATCAGGAACTATTGCATTTGCAAGGCTATCTTTAATGAGAAATCCCATGTAAAGTGGTATTGTAAGTACCTCTTTTTCACGTCCTACATTATACTTTCCAAGTTTGATTGCATTATTGACGTGATAAACATCTTTATTCATCAGAACGGTTTTCAGACTCTTTGTCTTACCTGATTTTGCCTTGACTTCAAGCACTATACATTCACCCTTGTATCGTACAAGGAAATCCAATTCCAAACCGCTTTCTTTTTGGAAGTAGTACAACTTCTGTCCCGACTTACAAAGAAAATCTGCCATGAGATTCTCGAAAATAGCTCCTTTGTAACCTAAAAGATTTCCATTTAGTATATCTACTTGAGTACCATAATCAAGCATTGCGATGAGAATACCTATATCCGCAGTGTATAACTTGAAGCAGTCTTTGATCGAGTTTCCTTCAAGAGGCAATTCTGTAGTCTGCATATTATAACATCTCCGAACCAAACCTGCATCTTCAAGCCATTGAATACTACCGATATATTGAGATGAGCGACCGTTCTTTCGCACTACAGAGTACTGAAACTTCTTATTATCTTTAGCTAATTGTTTAGGAATAGATTCAAAACATTCACGGATACGTGCTTTGTCTGCATTATCTGCATATTTAACCATATCTTCTTCATATTCAGCAATAAGGTTGCGCTGAACCTGATATGTGAGTTCAATATTTTTGGTCTCGAGAAATTTGTTCACGACCTCTGGAAGACCTCCGACAACGACATATCTGTGCAGCAAACCCATCATCACTTTGTGAATACCTTCCGGAACAACCGCCTCATTTTCAAAGCACGATTTCACCGAATCAATAACTTTATCATTTATTCCATTCGCCCATAAGAACTCCTCAAAATCTAACGGATACATTTCAACCACAGTCTCATATCCGACCGGAATAGAATCTTGTCCGTCACCTGCCTTTTTATATCCTCTTACACCTAAGAGAGAACCTGTCGCGATGACATCAAAACGACCATCTATTTGAAATGATTTTAAGGATGTTCTTGCCTCCCTGCATTCCTGAATCTCATCAAGGATGATACAAGTTTTTCCGTCAATGAAACGACTGCCAGGTATCAAGGCTGACAAATTTAAAATTATTGTATCAATATCGATATTGCCTGTAAAGGCTGATTTTTTATCAGGTTCGAGAATGAAATTCATATAAATTACATTCTCATAATTCTCTTTTGCAAACTTTTGGACAATATATGTTTTTCCACATTGGCGAATGCCCTTTATTACAAGTGGCTTTTTAGATTCTGAGTTTTTCCATTCAGCCAAAACTGACTCAATTTTTCTTCTCAACATAGTCTAATATTTATTATCTATCTGCAAAGGTACATTTTTCCAAGCGAATAAACAAGCGATATTTACACTTTTTACACCGAATAATCTAATTGTATTACACTTTTCAAAACGAAATGGCAATAATCTTAATCCAACATCAGACTCATAAACGCTGCTTGGTTGTTAAACGCTTTTAACTTCTCGGGCAGCGTTTCTGTTTTGTAGCCAAACAAAGCCTGCGTCAGCTGCTCAATATCAACGACGTTTGTCCCGATAGAGTTTTTTTTGTCCAACGTACCATTATTAATATAATATGTGCCGTTGTTTTCTGGCAAGATAGTATCGACTAAAGAAATCTCCATTTTCATCTTCGGATGCGACATCGCATAAAGTCGTAACATCGTCTCCGCATCTATAAGACGCGCCATCCCGAGACGATGCGTCTTCTGTCCCGCAACGGGAGGAATGAGAATGTTTATTGACACTGACTCTGACTTTGACTTTGACGCAGAACTTTTGACTTTTGACTTTTGACTTTTGACTGTCTTTGCAGCTGATATCAAGTCGCTGAAGATAGCACTCGATTCGGCGAAGACATCTTTGATATAGATCTCTTCATTTCTTAAATAACAGAAAGCCAAACCGCAAATATCTTCTCCATATCTTGCAACAAGCAGATGATTGTCGAACAACTCCAAGTCGTCTGTAATGACTT
>JAZOCI010000094.1:0-3363 GCA_045596465.1 Bacteroidales bacterium
AGTTGAATCCAGTGGTTGTCTTCCTAAGACCGCTTGGCCTCCGACTTTTGTAATTTAACCCAATTAACACCATCAAAAAAGCCAACTTCACTTCAATGTCAAGTTGGCTTTTTTATTTTTCTTGTTTATATAAACAATATCATTACAATTTATACTCGGAATTTATGTCACAATGTGACGGTTTTTTCGACTACAAAGATACATTTTTTTGTAAATCAATTATTAGATTTACACTTAATTTGTATGATTCAGAACCTCATTCTTCATCGCCTACTAAAGTATTGAATAATTAAACCTCTAAACAATATAGTCAAACTTCAATAGTTATCTTTAAAAAACACATTCCATCAAATGTTTATGAATCTGCAATTTTATTATACACTTATAATTAATGACTTCAAACTTGTTTGATTTATGCTGAAATGGATTAAAAGAATTATAATTGTGGTTTTTCTGCCAACACCCCAGCGCATCTGCATTATGCAATTGCTACGCCAATTCCTTATCCTTGGCGAATTGACAATGCTCCGCTTGGATGGCAGAAGATGTTTTACCTAAACCCGATTGATTATTTATCAAAATAAATTAGAATGGGATCCTAATCTGACGAGTTCCAATATTTTCAGTTCGTTGGTGTCGGTCTTGCCATAAACAAGTACCCAATCAGGATGAACGTGACAGTCATAATAACCCTTAAGTTCACCCTTTAACGGATGGTTCTTATACTTAGCATCTAAAGGAATATCTGAACGCAATTTTTCGATTACATCTCTGAAAACTTCAATGTTAAATGTTCTACTTTTAAGAGCTACCTTCAGATCTTTCCTATACTTCTTGGTAGTTAGAATCTCACGCTTCATTTAATATATCGTTTATCATTTCATCAAAACTACCGTATGATTTACAATTATCTTCACGAAGTTCTCTTATAGCTTCAAGGGTTTCTTCGTTAGGTTCATATTCTTGTTTGAAGAATCCTGTTGACAAGACAACATCTAATATTCCTCTTGCTCCAGCGTTTTCTTCATCATAACTTAATGTGATTGTTGCCATAATCCTAAAATTTCAGTTTTTATATTTGCAAATATACAACTAAAAAATATTTTCTGCTTTCGATTTCGGGAAATTTTTCAAAAAAAAATATTCTTCATCGAAGACTTTTTATATTAAATAATTTCATACTTTTGACGTTCCAAGAAAAACGTGAAATTTACAAATAAAAAAAATTCAACATAAATCATGAAGAATAACATTGTTCCGGTTGAAATAGCACAGAAAGTGTTTAAAGACAGCAACCTTCCTTGTATTGGAAAAGCAGGTATTCGTGAAATCAACAAATTGGCGAGAGATCTCGAAGCTGCGAGCGGAGTGAAATTCATCCACATGGAAATGGGTAATCCTGGTCTTCCAGCAGTAAAAGCTGGCGTTGAAGCTCAAATAAAGGCTTTGCAAGACGGCGTAGCTGCCACCTACCCTCCTATCGACGGCGTCCCTGCTATCAAGAACGAAGCCTCACGTTTCATCAAGAATTTCTTAGACTTAGACGTCGATGCAGCTAACTGTCTCCCAACAGTAGGTTCTATGCAAGGTGCTTTCGCTTCATTCATGATCTGCGGTCATACCAACAAAGAAAAAGACACTGTATTATTCATCGACCCCGGTTTCCCTGTTCATAAATTCCAGACAAAAATACTCGGTCTCAAAATGGAGTCGTTCGACATTTATGAATATCGTGGCGAAAAACTTCGTGAGAAATTAGAAAGCATCTTCTCGACAGGTAAGATTCACAGCGTGTTGTATTCAAATCCTAACAATCCTACATGGGTCTGCTTGACCGACGAAGAACTTAAAATAATCGGCGAATTGGCTAATAAATACGATGTCATCATTCTTGAAGACTTGGCTTATTTCGGCATGGACTTCCGTAAAGACTACAGTCACCCTGGCGTAGCTCCATTCCAACCAACAGTAGGCAAATACACCGACAACTATATTTTGATGCTTTCTACATCTAAGGCATTCAGCTATGCTGGCGAGCGTTGCGCTGTTTTGGGTATCAGCAACAAATTGGCAGAACGTCGCTATCCAGATTTGAAAGAGTTCTGCGGACAAGAGATTTTTGCCAGAGGAATCATCTTCGGAGCCTTACACCCATTGAGTTCAGGAACATCACACTCGGCACAATATGCAGTTGCAGGCGTTATGAAAGCTGTCAACGACGGTACATACAACTATCGCGACGATGTTTTGGAATATGGTGAAAAAGCAAAAATGATGAAAGATGCTTTCACTTCCAACGGTTTTGAATTTACATATAGCGAAGATCTTGGCGAACCTATAGCCGACGGATTCTACTTCACATATTATTATCCAGGATTTACCGGTGCTGAGCTTTTGGAAAAAATGTTGTATTACGGCATCTCAGCAATTTCATTGGATACATGTGGCAGCACACGTCAAGGAATACGTGCATGCACCTCATTAATACAAAGAGATGAAATCCCTGTCTTGGCAGAAAGATTAAAACGATTTGCAGAAGATCACCCAATCAAATAAGTTTTTTTTAATTAATGCTTTTTTGATTGAAAAAAAATAATTACTTTTGTAAGTCACGAGTCGCCATAAAATGACGTCTCAGCAAGTAAAAGAATAAACGAAAAAATTAAACATTATAAGTAACTTAAAAACTAACAATTATGGCAAGTTTCAAAGGAGCCATCGTGGTTAACACAGAACGTTGCAAAGGTTGTGGCGTATGTGCTGCAAACTGTCCAGTCGGTGTTATCAGCTTGGCTAAAGAAGTAAATGGTAAAGGTTACAATTACGCTTATATGGCGGAACCTGACAAATGTATTGGTTGTGCATCATGCGGCATGGTATGTCCTGATGGCGTCATCACAGTTTATAAGGTTAAGTTGTAATCTAAATTAACTCAATGTCTAACATTTAAAATTAACACATAATGGGAGAATTAAAACTGATGAAGGGTAACGAAGCATTAGCCGAAGCAGCTATTCGCTACGGTTGTGATGCTTATTATGGATATCCTATCACTCCACAGTCAGAGGTGATTGAATATCTCATGGAACAAAACCCTTACGAACGTACTGGTATGGTCGTTCTACAAGCAGAAAGTGAAATTGCAGCTATCAACATGGTTTACGCTGCCGGTGCATCTGGAAAACGCGTGATGACATCATCATCAAGTCCTGGCGTAAGTTTGAAACAAGAAGGTATCGCCTATATCGCTGGCGCAGAAGTACCTTGCGTTTATGCTGACGTCGTTCGTGGCGGCCCGGGTTTAGGTACTATCCAACCATCACAAGCTGACTACTTCCAAGCATGTAAAGGCGGTGGTAATGG
>JAZOCI010000095.1:0-12423 GCA_045596465.1 Bacteroidales bacterium
TGAAGGTACAGTCGTTGCTAAGACATCACGCGAAGTTGTTGTCAACATCGGATTCAAATCAGATGGTGTTATCCCAGTATCAGAATTCCGTCACAATCCTAACTTAAAAGTTGGTGACAAGATTGAAGTTTACGTAGAAAACCAAGAAGGTATCAACGGTCAGTTAGTTCTTTCACACAAGAAAGCTCGCATCTTGAAATCATGGGATCGCGTCAATGAAGCTTACGATAAACAAGAAATCGTTCAAGGTTTCGTTAAGAGCCGTACAAAAGGTGGCTTGATCGTTGACGTATTCGGCATCGAAGCATTCTTGCCAGGTTCACAAATTGACGTCAAACCTATCCGCGACTATGACGTATTCGTAAACAGCATCATGGAATTCAAAGTTGTTAAAATCAACCAAGAATACAAGAACGTCGTTGTTTCACACAAAGCTCTTATCGAAGACGAAATCGAACAACAAAAGATGGAAATCATCGGTAAACTTGAAAAAGGTCAAGTTCTTGAAGGCATCGTGAAGAACATCACTTCTTACGGCGTATTCATCGACCTCGGTGGCGTTGACGGTTTGATCCACATCACAGACCTTTCATGGGGCCGTATCAACCACCCAGAAGAAATCGTTAAACTCGACGAACAAATCAAAGTTGTTATCCTCGACTTCGACGATAACAAAAAACGTATCGCTCTCGGCTTGAAACAACTCACTCCTCACCCATGGGACGCTTTAGATCCTAACCTCAATGTAGGTGACGTTGTTAATGGTAAAGTTGTCGTTATCGCTGACTACGGCGCATTCATCGAAATCGCTCCTGGCGTAGAAGGTTTGATCCACGTTTCAGAAATGTCATGGTCACAACACTTACGCACAGCTCAAGACTTCTTGAAGATCGGTGACGATGTTGAAGCTAAAGTCTTGACATTAGACCGCGAAGAACGCAAGATGTCATTGGGTATCAAACAACTTATCCCAGATCCATGGGCAAACATCAAAGAACGTTACGCTGTCGGTTCAAAACAAACAGCTACAGTTCGTAACTTCACT
The DNA here is from genome assembly GCA_045596465.1 of Bacteroidales bacterium. Lineage (GTDB taxonomy): Bacteria > Bacteroidota > Bacteroidia > Bacteroidales > F082 > Limimorpha. Next base: position 1,046 of record JAZOCI010000095.1, read on the forward strand.
AACTTCGGCATCTTCGTAGAGTTAGAAGAAGGCGTTGACGGTTTGATCCACATCTCTGACCTCAGCTGGTCAAAGAAAATCAAACACCCTGCTGAATTTACAAAGATCGGCGACACAATGGAAGTTGTTGTTCTCGACATCGACGAAGAAAACCGTCGTCTCAGCTTAGGTCACAAACAACTTGAAGAAAATCCATGGGATGTATTCGAAAGCATCTTCACAATCGGTTCAATCCAACAAGGTACTATCATCAGCACAAGCGACAAAGGTGTTGTTGTTTCATTACCTTACGGCGTTGAAGGCTTCTGCCCTAACCGTCACCTCAAGAAAGAAGACGGCACAACAGCTAAGATGGAAGAAACTATCGACTTCAAAGTTATAGAATTCTCAAAAGAAAACAAGAAGATCATCTTGTCACACTCACGTATTTGGGAAGACAAAGTAGCAGCAGAACGCGAAGTTGAAACAGAAGCAAAAGAAAAAGCAGCTAAATCAACAAAACGCGCTGTTAAACAAATCAACGACAACGTAGAACGCACTACATTAGGTGACTTAGACGTTTTCGCTGAATTGAAAGCTAACTTTGAAAACGCTGAAAAAGAAGCTAAAGGAGAATAATCGAAATTAGCATCTTTATAAAATAAAAGCCTCCGAGAAATTCTCAGAGGCTTTTTTCATATCCATATATCGCTTATATCAAGGTAAAACTTACCGTCAACCCTGCCATAACAATTGAGACCATACTCATAAGTTTAATCAAAATGTTAAGCGACGGTCCCGAAGTATCTTTAAAAGGATCACCGACAGTATCACCCACTACAGTAGCCTTATGCTGATCGGAGCCTTTACCACCGAAGTTACCTTCTTCTATGTATTTCTTGGCGTTATCCCAAGCGCCACCAGAGTTAGCCATAAAAACAGCAAGCACAAAACCTGTAGAAAGTCCGCCTATTAACAAGCCCAACACACCAGCCACTCCGAATATCACGCCGACAGCAATAGGAACGATTATAGCTAACAAAGAAGGGAAAAGCATCTCTTGCTGCGCGCCTTTTGTAGATATACCTACGCAACGTGCATAGTCAGGCTCAGCTTTTCCTTCGAGAATACCTTTTATCTCACGGAATTGGCGACGAACTTCCTCCACCATCTTCTGAGCGGCACGACCTACAGCATTCATGGTAAGACCACAGAACAAGAACGACATCATAGCTCCGATGAATACACCAACCAATACTTTAGGATTCATGAGATTTACTTGATAATATTCCATAAAGTCTATCAAAGAAGAAGCTTCTATCTGTTCTGCCGTAAGAGATATAGTGTCGGTTACTTTTGCCAAACCGTTGCTTGCATTTTCAGCGAGTCGCACAAGTGCAATCTTAATTTCTTCGACGTAAGATGCGAGAAGAGCGAGAGCTGTAAGAGCTGCAGAACCAATAGCAAAACCTTTACCTGTAGCTGCTGTAGTATTACCGAGAGCATCGAGAGCGTCAGTACGTTTACGCACTTCAGCGCCGAGACCACTCATCTCCGCGTTACCTCCAGCATTGTCAGCGATAGGTCCATATGCATCTGTAGCCAAAGTTATTCCCAATGTTGAAAGCATACCGACGGCTGCGATACCGATACCATATAATCCTAAGGAAAGATTTTCTGCTGTCAAGAAGTTATTAACATCAAAACCAATAGCGCAAAGATATGCTAAGATAATTGCGACACCTATAGTGATAACTGGCACTGCCGTTGAAATCATGCCGAGGCCGAGACCTGAGATGATGACGGTAGCAGGACCTGTATTGGAACTCTCTGCTACTTTTTGTGTAGGCTTATAAGATTGCGACGTATAATATTCTGTGAATTTACCTATGATGACACCTGCAAGGAGACCGACCACTACAGAAAACGAGATACCGAGCCAATTCTGGATATCGAGAGCCCATAAGATAAAGAAAGTCGCGACTGCTATCAAGATAGAACTAGTGTTTGTTCCGCGACTCAAAGCCGCGAGTAGTTTCTTCATATTAGTATCTTCTTTTGTTTTGACCAAGAATATACCTATTATAGATAGTACCACACCGACTGCCGCGATGAGCATAGGTGCGAATATAGCTTTCAGTTGCATACCATCTATAGTCGATTTCGCAAAAGCGGCAGCGCCGAGAGCTGCGGTAGCGAGAATAGAACCCGCATACGATTCATAAAGATCGGCGCCCATTCCCGCTACATCGCCGACGTTATCACCGACATTATCAGCGATGGTGGCAGGATTACGAGGATCATCTTCTGGAATATTAAACTCCGTCTTACCCACAAGGTCGGCTCCGACATCAGCGGCTTTAGTATAAATACCACCGCCTACACGCGCAAAGAGTGCCTGAGTGGAAGCTCCCATACCGAAAGTAAGCATCGTTGTAGTGATGACGACCATATTATAATCTGTAAACTGAGTTAATATTATAAACCAAAGACTTATATCCAAAAGAGCGAGACCTACCACAGTGAGTCCCATGACAGCACCTGAACGAAATGCCACTTTAAGTCCATTATTCAAAGATTTCTTCGCAGCATTAGCAGTGCGAGCCGAAGCGTAAGTGGCTGTCTTCATACCGAAGAATCCGGCCAAACCAGAGAAGAAACCGCCTGTCAGAAACGCAAACCACACCCATTCATTCTGCAATCCAAAGTAAGCCATAACGCCAAAAATAACCGCTAAGACAGCAAAGACAATAATAACGACTTTATACTGTTGTTTCAGATAAGCCATCGCTCCATTCCTCACATGAAGAGCAATTTTTTTCATCAAATCGGTACCCTCATCTTCCTTCAGCATACTTTTATAAAAGTAAAAAGCAAAAGCAAGCGCTAAAACAGATGTACCTAATACTAAATAAATAACATAATCCATAGCTTTAACGTTTTTCATAATACTTATGCAAATTTTAAAATAAATTTCCAAAAAAAAAAGACATCTACTACAAAAATTTTCAAAAAATAATATTTTGTATTGTTTAATTAAAAGTTTGTCTGTACCTTTGTAACATGAATAAGATTTTATTGGAAGTCGCAGGTTTGTCGTATAGTCATTCACAAAGTGGCGCCTACGCTTTATTTTTAAGAAAGAAAGATAATAAGGAGTGTCTTCCCGTCATGATAGGAGAAGCCGAAGCGCAGTCTATAGCTGTAGCATTGGAGGGTTATACGAACAAACGTCCTCACACTCATGATTTATTCAAGACCTTCGCAGAGACATACAACATCAACATCACAGAAGTAGTCATCAGCAAGTTTCTCAACGGTTTATATTACTCAGAACTTCATTGCGTGAAAGACGGCGAAGAAACGATATTAGACTCACGCACTTCTGATGCTGTCGCTATTGCAATACGTCTCAACATCCCTATTTTCACTACAGCTCAAGTCATGGAAGACGCCAGCGTTGTTTTAGATGACACTGACTTTGACACTGACCCTGACTCTGATTCTCAAAGGCTTCAAGATTTTGACATTTCCGAGCTTGAGATTCTTCTGCAAAATGCAATTGAAGATGAAGATTATATGCAAGCTTCAAAACTAAGAGACATCATAAACGAAAAAAAGAATTCAATATAAATGAGACAATATTTAGATTTATTACAACATATTCTTGATAATGGGCATCAAAAAGGTGACAGAACGGGAACCGGAACGAAAAGCGTGTTCGGCTATCAGATGCGTTTCAATTTAGAAGAAGGCTTCCCTCTTCTCACGACAAAAAAAGTCCACCTCCGCTCTATCATTCATGAGTTGTTATGGCTTATCAATGGCGACACCAATATCAAGTATCTGCATGATAACAAAGTATCTATCTGGGACGAATGGGCTGACGAAAACGGCGACCTTGGTCCTATCTACGGCGCGCAATGGCGCAACTGGAACAATGAAGGCATCGACCAGATTTCCGATTTGATTGACTCGATAAAGAACAATCCTAACAGTCGCCGTCATATCGTAACAGCATGGAATCCAAGTGTATTGCCTGACGAGAAGTCGAAAGATTTTGCAAAGAACGTCGCTGAAGGCAAAGCGGCACTTCCTCCATGTCACGCTTTCTTCCAGTTTTATGTAGCCGACAATAAATTATCTTGTCAGCTGTATCAGAGAAGCGCCGACGTATTTCTCGGAGTGCCTTTCAACATCGCGTCATATTCTTTGCTCACTATGATGATAGCACAGGTGTGCAATCTCGGTCTCGGTGACTTCGTCCATACTTTTGGTGACGTACATATTTACAACAATCATATTGAACAAGTAAAATTACAGCTGAGTCGTGAACCTCGTCAACTTCCAACAATGAAACTAAATCAGGAAGTAAAGAGTATCTTCGACTTCAAATATGAAGATTTCAAATTAGACAACTATAATCCGCACGATGCCATCAAGGCAGACGTCTCAATTTAAGAATAATTAAAATTTAATAATAATGAAACCAAAGATTTCTATAGTAGTTGCAATGGCTAAGAACAGAGCTATCGGCAAAAACGGTCAGTTGTTATGGCATATCTCCAACGACCTCAAACATTTCAAGAAAGTTACTTCAGGTAAATGCGTCATCATGGGACACAACACTTACGTCTCATTGCCAGGACAAAAGGCTTTACCTAACAGACGTAACGTCATCATTTCCGACAGACTTGATTCGGCACCTGAAGGTTTTGAATTAGCGACATCAATTCCAAAGGCGATGGAACTCGTTCAAAACGAAGCAGAAGTCTTCATCATGGGTGGCGGAATGATTTACGAACAGTTTTTAAGCAAGGCTGAGACTTTATATCTCACGAGAGTAGAAAAAGATTTCGAGGCCGACACTTATTTCCCTATCATCAACTTTGAAGAATGGGAGCTGACAGAATTGGAAGTCATCGACGACGACCCACAAGTCGATTATTCATACAGATTCGAGACTTGGGAGAAGAAATGAGATGATAAGTTTCTTAGGGATTTTGATAAATAAAAAAACCGACTATCATTTGATAATCGGTTTTTTGTTTTATGTGTATTTGATTAGTGAGACACTGAGATACGTTTTGTAACTTCGTATTCGTTTGTAACTACTTGAATCATATAGATACCTGTTGGAAAGTCATTGACATCGACAACAACTTTATCGCCGCTTGCTGATGTTTCATAAACTTTTTGACCCATCACGTTAGAGATAGAAACTCTATTGATATTTTGTGCATCTACAGTGATTTTTTCGTTAGCTGGATTTGGATAGATACCGACTTTTTCATCAGTTTCATCTTGTACGCCTGTTTCCGAATAATAGAACTTCAAGACATATTCATCTTTATTGTTGCTCAATGATGCAGGAGATGACAAGCAGTCTGTGCTTTGATAATAAGCTTGTACCTTATAGAAATACCATGTATCCAATTCATCTACTGCATTATCTGTATAATCAGTTTTACTTGCAGCCAACACTTTAACTCTGTTCCATTCACCGTCTTCACCGACTTTTCTCATCACATAGTAACCTGAAAGTCCTGGAGCATTAGGTTTATTCCAAGAAAGTTTTGGTTTAAACGCTTGATTAAGTTCATATTTAAGATCTGTTGCAGGATCGCAGTGTTCTGTCAATACAGCGCAAGCCTCATTAGATTCTTTTGTATTACCACCATCGAACATTGCTGTTACGGTATAGCAATGACCTCCGAAAGGAACATCAGTATCGGTATATGTTGTTACTGCTGGATAAGAGTAACCTATAAGGATACCGTCGCGGAACACGTTGTATCCGTAATGATTACCGCCGATACCTGACCAGTTCAAAACTACGCTATTATCTTTTGTTTCACATTTCAAGTCATAAGGATTTATGTCCGGGATTTCGTAACCACAGTCATTCACTGTATCCAAGAACACTCCGCCTGGCATTTTTTCAGATGGGCCTGAGTAATTGAACACCGTATTGCCGTTATAATCCTTAAGAATCATTGTGAGGTTATATGATGGTTGATTTGCATCGGCAGGATTCCAGACGAATTTCACTCTTCCGTAAGGAAGATCCAATTCGTGTGTTGTCAGTGTTGAATTGGCATTAGTTTTTTCTGTGATAAGAGCATCAGCCTGGTTATATATTGATACGTTAGCGCCTCTCATACCTTGGAATGCTGATGATTGCAGCACCAATTCCCATTTACAGGTTGGGCCGAAAGGCACGCTTTTCACTCTGGCTATTTTTCCATGAGCGCCTGCTACTATTGCATAGACCGAATAGTTGAAATAGCTATAGCAAGGGACTGAATTGTCTACATAAGACATTTTTTCGCCAGCTTTCACATTTTTTATTTCATGAATAACCTTACCTTCTCTTTCGATGACGATTTTTTCTATGTCTGTCAAACTTGAGCCATCTAATGCGTAAGTTGGGTTATTCCATGACAATGTTGCTGACAATGCGTTATTTCCAGCAGGGACGACTTCAAAATGTTTAGGAGCTTCCACTGTGTTTTTATGGACGCCGCTTGGCATGATGTCGAAGATTGCGCCTACGTCGTTAGGATAATCTATTGCTGTAGAAGCGAAATAACCATCGCCAGAGCCTGACCAGCCGTAGTTATAGTGGAACAAACCATTTTCATCGACGCCATCACATACGAAAGCGTGACCGCCACCATCGTTAGATGTACCAGCGTAGAAGATAGGACGACGCATCTCGAGAGCATCAATGATATACGAATCCCATATTTGAGAAGAAACGGTTCTTGGACGGAAGTTACTTTGTGCATAACCAAAATATTTATACAACGCATAAGGAACATCGACCGAGTATGCACCGCTACCTGTACCGTCATCATCATACATCATTTCTACTGCCACACCACAGTGATAGCCCAACAAAGCTACAGCCTGTATCTGCTCCATTGGAGAGTTTTTGTCAATCTGATATGGCATGTAAGCCCAGTCGTATGTTGTTTCACCGAAATTGGCTGATTGTTCAGGATAATCATACATATCGGTATTTGGCTTGTAAGAATGAGAACCTGTACCTTGAGTAGGATGTTCCCAATATTTCATGATTTGTGACATTGCTGTCGCAACACAGCCGACTACAGCTTTACCGTTTGATGCGAAAGGTTTATTTAAATCAGGACAGTAGTAATTGTATGGCCAATATTGATCCCATGACGTTGGGCACAAAGGTCCTATCTTAACACGACTTCTTTGTGCAGGTTTCAATCTTCCTGTCTTGTCAAGGCTTTGCCATTCCGCCTCTATTTCTGGAGTTGCGACAACAGCTTCGTTTATCGCATAAGTGATTGACTCTTGATAATCTTCCATCATAAAGCCAAGTCCTGGAGCAATGTTCTCTGTTTCGAATATACCATCTTCTGAATAACCGAGAATAGGTCTTACTGCATCTGTTGCAGAAACCATTATGAAACCATAATCCGAAACGTTAAAAACGTAAAAACATGGCTTACCGGCTTCAGTTTTCATCGTATAAACCAAATCCAACACATTGCCTTCCTTTTGCATAAAGTTAGCTTTAACGAATTTATGACCAAAGTCCTTCGCCATTTCCACGTCAACAGGACCGGCAAAAATCGAATTGAAAGCCAACATTACAATCAATAATAAGGATAATCTTTTCATTTGAATTTTTGTTTATTAATACTCAATTTTAGTTTGTTGGCAAATTTACTATTTTTTTCGATAAGTTCTATATAAATTATCAAAGATTTTATCTTATTTTCTAACATTTATCTTCTGCTTGATTCCGCCTTTTCTTGAAGAAATATCAAGTGTATACAAACCGTTCCCCAAGGCATTTATATCAAGGCTAATCATATCAGAATCAACATCTTCGCTCATCACCTTTTGTCCCATAACATTATATATCGCGATATTTGTCATGCCTTCTGCAAATATATTAAGCTGTTCCGACGCAGGATTAGGATATACGCGGGCATTGATATGATTCTCTCCCACCGACATTATTTCAACCGCCACATAATCGCTGTCGTTATCAGAAGTCACAGCAGGCATCGACTCGCAGTCGTCATTAAATGATGTGACTTGATAATAATACATGCCATTATTGTCATTGGCATCAAAATATTGATTTTCCGAGACTTTCGCTATTTCCGTATAAGTCTCATTATCTGTAGATCTATACACCTTATAGTATTGAGTTTCCGTCTTATCCCACAACAACATAACACCCGACTTAGCCTCGACGGTTGTAATTTCGGCAGCAAAGTTCTTGGGAGCCTTGCAGTTGTCGCAGCTGTTATTTCCCGAACACAACACGCCTTCTTGCAGTTCTGTTGACGCTCCGGAAAATTCATACACCGTTTCTCCTGCTGAATTTTTAATCTTTATTGTCATCGAAGAAATCTTCATCTTAGGAGCGTGCCACACGAACGAGACCTCATCTTCCGGCATCTGCATCATCAAATTAATAGGTGTTGAATTTGGCACTCTTATCTCACCGAAAGCCTCATCGCCACTCTTTATTTCCAAGTAAGCCTCTTTCCAGCCTTGATAGCTCGTTGTCGAAGCCTCTATATTCCAGGGACATGTATGACCATAATACAGACAAGACTCGTTCCTGCGACCTACGATGCCGTTGCTTACAGCATATGTCGAATAAGTATAAGAATCATATTCTTCCACTTCATCTTCAAAGGTTACAAGCGAACCTGGAGTCACATCTTTTACGGAATAAACCTGCTTGTTATCTCTTAAAATCACAAGCTCGTCGATTTTTTCCAAAGCCACGTCTAAGTCAGACATCGACGGCACCTGAACCTTCAGCACACTTTTTTTAGAATATGCCGACTTCACTTCTGTCTCTATCACAGGAGCTTTCGGCATACATTTATGAGCATAGTCGGGAAGCATATCGAATATAGCCCTTTGATTTATGTTATAATCATTGCCTTCTGGATTAAGAGCGTCGATGGCGAAGTTGCCGTTTCCAATTCCCGACCAACCCCAATTGAAATGAAAATAGCCGTCTTCATTATAGCCGTCACACACAAAAGCATGACCGCCGCTCTGCGGACTCGAACCTGCATAAAAGATTGGAAGTTTTCTATCGAGATTTTCAATCAACAACGCTTTCCATTCTTCTATATTATGCTGTTCGCGATAGAGATGACTCATCTTGTCGGTATATTTAAAATAATCCTTCATCGCTGCAGGCACCAACTCCGAATAACCAGAACTTGCCATCGCACCATATTTCATGTCGATGCTCACTCCGCAGTGATACATAAGAAGCGCCACAGCTTCAATCTCTTTCACCGGCGAGAAACTGAAAAGCTGTACCGGCATATTCTCCCAATCGTATGTCGTCTCACCGAAATCAGCCGACTGTTCAGGATAACCTTCCGGGATATATGAATGAGAACCAACGCCTTGTTCCGGATAATTCCAATATTTCATAATCATCGCCATGACATCGGCGGCACAACCCACATACGCATGATCGCCAGGACCGCCGAGTTCTGTGGGACAATAATAATTGTAAGGATAAATCTGATGCCATTTCAAATCGACGAGAGGCTCCACTGACTTGCCGAGTTTTCTTTCCGCGACGACGCCACGAGATTTTACTCGATTCCATTCTTCTTTGATTGAAGCCTCCGCCTCAAGATTTTTTTCTATAGCATACGAGATAGCGTTTTTATAATGTTCCAAATAATAACTTAAAGACGGATGCATATCATTCACATCAATAGCACCTTCATCGGAATATGCCAAAATAGGCTTTGCCCTGTCATCGGCAGCAACGATATAATAACCTTTATCTTCGATATTGAAGACGTAAAGACACGCATTGCCATTGTCGTCACTCAATGTTAAAACATGTTTAGAATTGTGAAAATTTCTTAATGACTGCATATTGTTTCTTACGAACCTCTCTCCTATCAACTTCGCCGTTTCAATATCGACAGGAGACGCAAACGTCAGATTTACAAACAATAATGCTAATAATGTTACAAGTACTTTTCTTTTCATATTTATTTATTTTTGTTGTCTAAAGTCCAAAGTCTAAAGTCTAAAGTCTAAAGTCTACAGACCATGTCCACAGCCTTAATGTTAATTATATCAAGTTTTCTGTTTCTTTTTCTTTGCTGCTGGAAACAACACATTATTTAATATGAGTCGATAGCCTGGCGAATTAGGATACATATCCAATTCTGTCGGCGGGTCGCCTACGAGATGCTGATAATCTTCCGGATCGTGACCTCCGTAAAAAGTGAAGAAACCATTTCCGAAGTTACCATGTATATATCTGTCTTCATTAAGAGCCGCGTTGTCGCCAAGAACCACAATACTCGGTTTTACATAACGTTTATCGAATGCCGTTGTCTGTCCCATGAATCCTTTTATCAGTCTCTCATGCGATTGTGTGAGCATCGTCGGCACTGGATCCCATTTCGCAGAGAAATCGAACAAGAGAAAATAATCGTTACCTTCTTTCACTGATTTAGAACGATTTTGAGTCACGTCAATATTTGAGACTTCATACTCCTGCGGATTTGTAGAGATGGTAAAGTCGGTAAAAGCAAAGCAGTTATCGTAATTCAGTTTTTCGGCAGCGTTAGGAGTCATGCCGTCGCCATCGAACATGACATCACAGATATCGATACCATCAGCCGCGAGAGCGATATCGAAGCTATCGGGAGCGGAACACATCGAAAAGAGATAACCGCCACCAGCAACGAAATCTCTAATCTTTTTCACCACAGCGAGTTTCAGTTGCGACACCTTATTATAACCATGACGCTCAGCAGTCTCTTGTTGTTTTTTCACATCTTCCTGATACCAAGGATAATTACGATAACGAGCCCAGAACTTACCGAATTGTCCTGTAAAATCCTCGTGGTGCATGTGCAGCCAGTCGTAAGTCGGTAGCACACCTTCCATCACCTCATCATCATAAATAATGTCGTATGGAATTTCGGCGTAAGTGAGCGCCATTGTCACCGCATCGTCCCATGGAAGGATTGTCTTCGGCGCATAGACCGCGAGACGGGGCACTTTCTGAAGTTTCATCTCGTCCATATTTACATTCGGATCGGCAATCTCGGCGAGAATACCTTCAGCCTGAACATCAGCGATGACTTGAAAAGAGACGTTACGAAGTTTACATTCGCGTTCAAACATATCGTGATAAGGAATGAGATAAGAGCCGCCTTTATAATTAAGGAGCCAGCTTATCTCCACCTCGCGTTCTAAAATCCAATACGCCACGCCGTAAGCCTTCAGATGGTTCGTCTGAGTGTCGTCCATCGGAATGAGAATATAGGCGGCATTCAGCTTAACGCTTGATAATAAAAGCAATAATATTATTAAAAGGTATTTTTTCATCATCTAATGAT